>CAYZYD010000261.1:0-6241 GCA_964482505.1 uncultured Planctomycetia bacterium
GCTTGGCTCTCTTCAGACGGAGGCTTGGAGCGGATACGCGAAGTCTTGAGCGACTTCGGTCTCGTGATTCTCAACGGCGGTAACACAGGGGTTCATATGGGGGGTTGGTTTCGAAAGCCGCTCGGATCGCTCGAGGACCTCAAGGGGCTTCGGATGAGAATCCCAGGCCTCGGCGGAATCATTATGAACCGGCTCGGAGCGACCGCGCAGAATATCAGCGGCAATGAGATCTATACTTCGCTCGAACGCGGCGTCATCGACGCGACCGAGTGGGTGGGTCCCTACGACGACGAGCGTCTCGGGTTTCACCAGGTCGCCAATTTCTACCACTACCCAGGTTGGTGGGAGCCGGGCCCCGCACTCTCTTTCTACATCAATCAGAAGGAGTGGGATCGACTTCCCAAGGCGTATCAATCTGCGCTCGAAGTAGCCGCTCGCGAGGCGGGTGTTCATATGCTGAACGACTACGACGCCAAGAATCCCGCCGCACTCGAGCGTTTACTCGAGGCGGGGGTACAGCTCGTCCCCTTCCCCGAAGATGTCATGCGAGCCGCCCAAAAGGAGACCGACGCGTTACTCGCTGAATATGCTCAGGAGTCGGCCTTCAAAAAGGTCTATGATCATTGGGACGCGTTTCGCAAGGCGTCGGACCGGTGGTTCTCAACCGCTGAGTTTCAATATCAGTCCTTTGTCACCAAAAAAGGCTGAGAAGCGAGACCGCTCTCAGCCTTGTTTGGTTCGGTGCTTCTGAAACACCATTCGCGAGGGTGGCTACGGGGCGACGACTTCGCTGATACTCTGCTTGATAATCTCTACGAGGAGTTCGTACTCGTTCTCGCGAGGCGACGATTTTCGCCAAGCTACGCCGACCGTCCTCGAGGGAACCGGTTCGGTAAAAGGAACGAGCGTGACATTGTCGAGATGTTGGGTCTCAACCTCGGTGGCGAGTTTTGGTAGCAGGGTCAGCGCGACGCCCGTCTCTACCATTTGGATCAGCGTGAGCAGCGAGCTCGCTTTGAACTCTGCGAGTTCGCACGCTCCTGCAGAGTCGCAAATCGGCCGAGTCTGGTCTCTGAGGCAGTGGCCGTCTTCGAGCAACAGTAACGGTTCGCCTTCGAGCTCCTCGGGTGCGATGACCGACTTATTGACGAAGGGGTGTTCGCTCGGTACCGCCACCATGAAGGGATCTTCAAAGATCGGTCGCGTCTCGACGTCTCCGAGTTCCGATTCGAGGGCGACGATAACCAGGTCGAGCTCACCGACTTGAAGTTGCTTCATAATCCTGTCGGTCTTTTCCTCGCGGATCAGCAGCTTGAGATCGGGGTAGTCGCGGTGGAGCGGGGAGACGAAGCGCGGCAGGAGATAGGGGGCGACGGTTGGAATGACGCCGAGCCGAAGGGTGGCCGAAAGCGGCTTTTGGACCGAGGCCGCTTTCTCCACGAGTTGGTCGATATTTTCGAGGACTCGCCTCGCCTTTTCGACCGCCTCTTTCCCGGCTTGGGTCAGGAAGACTTTTCTCCGGTCCCGTTCAAAGAGCGTCACCCCGAGCTCGCGTTCGAGCTCGCGGATCTGCATGCTCAAGGCCGGCTGCGTGACGTGGCAGGACTCCGCCGCCTCGCGGAAGTTGAGGGTCTCGGATAGAGCCACGAAGTACTCGAGTTGTCGTATTGAGGGTCTCATGGGGGTTCCTTTAGCAAACAGTAATGAGTTTGACTGATTGTAAGGTAGGAGATTAGAGCGGCCAGCGCTTCGTGATAAGTCGGACTACGGTTTTGGGAAATCTCAAGTATGGCCCGCGAGCTGCGGCGGTCCCGAGAGGCCCACTCTTCACTGTTTCAGGACGATCAAGAGCTTCGATAAATTCAGAGTTTTGGTCTTCTTTTCGGCGGTGACGAAGGTTGTGATGCCGGCCTCACCGACCGTCTCGTAGTATTCGACCACAATCTCGTGCAGACCGGCGCGGAGCGGGATCGATCCCCGGGAGAAATTGTCGTTGGCGCGGCGCCAGGCATTGATAACCGCCCGGTCGTCGATCCAGACTCGAACTCCGTCGCTGCACGTGATGTAGAATGTGTAGTCATCGGCTTCTGGGACCCGAAGGAGCCCCTGCCAGCGCACCGAAAAGTGGTCGCGGGGGAGGCGGGAGCGATCCGGGCTGTTCCACTTCCATTGAAACGAGACGTCCGGATCGATTCGGGTGAATTTTTCTTCGGTCAGGTCGGGTCGCGCGTAATAGGTTCCGCGAATCCCAGACTGGGTTCCCTGCACTCGGGCTCGGCGGGCCAAACGACCGTCGACGAGCTGCTGTTTGAGCTTCCAGCTGCCGGCTTCGGTCAAGGTCGGGTAGAGCAGGGCCTCGGCGGCTCGGGTGGCGCGATCGAGTTCGGGTGAGTCGGCGCCGAGTCGGTTGAGCGAGATTAACTCCTCGATCGCATCGTCGAGCCGGCCGAGCTTGAGGAGTGCTTGGGTGCGATTGAGCCTCAGACCGGTGTCGCCAGGCCAACGCTTGAGGGCGAGTTCAAACTGGCGAAGCGCGGCGGCGAACTGCTGTCGACGCGCAGCGAGAACCCCGGCGTTGATTTGCGCTTCGACCAGGCCGGGGTAGAGCGAGAGAGCGCGCTGAAACTCGCGCTGTGCCGCCGCAAGCTCTCCGGTTTCGAGCAGCACGTAGCCGTAATTGTTGACGAGGTGCCCCGCGATCTCGCGCGCCGAGAGAGATCGCAAGAGCTCCCGACCATCCTCCCGAACCGCAGGAGCGTAGCGACGGATGTACCATTCGTCGCGTCGCAGTCGACCCGCCTGAGTCGTCTCGAGATTGAAATTGTCCGACTCGCTAGAATACCTCACGAAAGTGTGGCGGGGGGCGGACGCGATCTCGAGGGGCCAGCCGACCCGCTCGCCGAGATCGGCGAGGAGAAGCGACATACCGAGACAGAAGCCGCGCCGGCGTTTGAGGATCGAATCGGGGAAGAGGTTTTCGGGATCTCGGAGATCGAGGTCCGCGACGAACGAACGCTCTTTAAAAACGAACCGTTGGATCGCGAGCATTCTCGCCTCGGGGCTCTCGGGCTCTTCGCCCAGCTTGCCGAGCCAGTCACGAAATTCGCGCGCAAAGTTCTCGATCTCGCGGCGGTACGACGACCCGTCACGACCTCCCGCCGCCACAAAGAGCGCGGCGAGCTCGGAGGGTTTCAAATTCTCGCTCTGCTCGACTCGGGTTAGGAAGGACTCGCTCAAATTGCGATCTGAAGACTCGCCTTGAGGAGTCTCAACCGACTGAGCTGTAACTCCAGTCGAAAGGCTGAGGCAGAGAATGAGAGCCCCGTTGGTCAGCGCCCAACGTGGTCGCGCTCGGAGCCGGAGATCGGCAAGGGTGTGGATCAAGGGAGGGTTTTCTCTATTACAACTCGATACGAAAAGAACCCCAGGCTCTCGGTAGCCGGGGGTTCTTATCAAGCCGCGAACCTGAAAGTAACGTGGGGTCGTTACTTGGTGGCCGTTTGAGCTTTGATCTCTTCGAGCAGAGCTTTGACTTCGCGAATCTCTTTGCGGAGTTGCGCGACTTCGTAGCGGAGCTCTTGAACTTCGGTCTTTTTCTTACCCGTGACCTGCTTGAACTGATCCGCGTCGAGGACACCAGCGGCTGCGGCGACAAAGTCCTTCACGTGCGGATCGAGGGCGCTGCTCGGCTTACCCTCTCGGTTGTATTGATGTTGGATCTTCATGAAGTTCGAGTGCATCTGCCAGATCGAAGCGATCTGATCCTTCTCGAGATCTCCCGCGTCCCGCATGTTTTTCAGCTTGACAAACATCTCGTTGAAGTAGTTTGAGTGGCAAGCGTAAACCGTCGTAGAGGCAGCGACGGTGAGACAGAGTGCGAGAGCGATGAAACGACTGGACTTGATCACGAAGAAGTTCCTTTCCCGAGGCGAACGAGCGCGACGGCGCGTTCGACAATGAGGATTGAGAGCCAGTTGGCTCAACTTTGATCGCGGGTCAGCTGATCAGGGATTGAGGCCGGCGGGAGTCGTGCGCAGATTCACGGTCATGCGCCTACGCGACCGAGTTCCACCAGGATGCTCGAATCAGCCAGCAGAGCTCTGG
Source organism: uncultured Planctomycetia bacterium (assembly GCA_964482505.1). Classification (GTDB taxonomy): domain Bacteria; phylum Planctomycetota; class UBA8108; order UBA1146; family JAJFFE01; genus CAYZYD01. Next base: position 4,105 of record CAYZYD010000261.1, read on the forward strand.
CTCGATTTGCTTATCATTGTAGGTATCGGTCGAGTCGAATCAACGTTCGAGGGTGGATAGCGCAAACTCGCAATTATAATTCAAATGCGCAGCGAGTGGGGCGCCCGAAAAACTCATTCCGCGCGGGGCCGAGCTTCCTTCGCCCAGCCCCCCGGTGAAACCTCGAAGTATGACCAGGAGGCCTTCGATTCGCCAAGGGGCTCCCGACGGCAATAGGCTCGAAATCTCGACCTACCGCGTCGAAAGCGGTTTTTCGATCGGGCTTAGTCTTTAGCGGACGGATCTTCGGGTGGGTTCGGTTCGGTGGAGACCGGTTTGAGCTCGCCTGATCGTTGTTCGAAGTCTTGAATCCGGCGGCGGATATCAAACAACGCCGTCGCCGTGACGGGGTAGGCCTTGCGCACTCGATCCAGGGCGTCGATCGCGGATTCGTAGCTCTCCGCTTCGATCCACTTCTGGCGCGAAATCTCTGAATTTGCCTCAGCGTAGGCGACTCGGGCCTGGGTTTCGAAATAGCCCCAGACTCCAAGGCTCAAACCGAGCAGAGCGAGCACGGCGGCGCGCTGGAGCCGGCGTCGACGTCTTCGTCGCTGCTCGAGAGCCTTCGAATTGATCTTGCCGACCCAATCGAGGGCTTCCCGACGGTTCGGGTCGATCTCGAGCGCTTGGTTAAAGAGTTCAGCAGCTTCGCGGTCACGCTCTCGGTCGACGAGACGCTTGCCCGACCTGAGAAGCAGTTTGATCGCGGCCTCAGGCTCCTCCTCTTCGACACGGGTTAGCGCGAGTTCACGGATCACCGAAACGTAGTACTCATCCTCTTGAATCAGCTTCTCGAGGATGTCACGCGCTTTGCTTGGGAAGCCTGGTTCGCGGTACAGCGTCGCGAGTTTGAGACCGTACTCGACGGACTCTTTGCGTGTCCCGTGTTCGAGAGCCCGCTCGAGACACTTCTCGAGAATCGCGGGACTGTCGGGCTGCAGTACCCGAGCCTTTTCGAGTTCGGCTCGGCACTCTTCGACCTGACCCTGTTCATAAAGTCGATGCGCCATCGCTTTGCGACAATTGGCCGCCTCGTCGTGGCGACCGAGCCTCTCCGCCACCTCGGCCAGACAGTCGAGGAGACCGAAGTGGAGCGGTTCGGATTCGAGCGCCCGAACGAGCATATTGCGCGCGTCTTCCGGCGACTCTTCGCGGATCGCTTGGGCTCGCTCGAGGAGATCGTTTCCCGAAGCGGCTCGAATTCTGAGCTCCGCCACCAGATTAGCGACCGCGCCAAACACCTCAAAGCGGCTGAAGGGGAGCTGTTTGGCGACTTCGAGCACCGTCGAATATCCATCGAGGCGGGCCAAGACTGCTTCTGAGAGCTCTCGGTCGGGAAACTCCTCGGGAAGCGGATTGGTGTCGGCGGGGATGTAGTACGCCTGACCCGAGGGGACGCGTTCGCGGATAAGCTCCCAATGGTCGGACCGGCGGGCGCCCTCGAGAAGGAGCGGCCCGACGGCGACCCGCACTTCGAGCTGACGCTCTTCGGCGTCGAAAACTCGGGGGGGCGGCGGGCCCTTCTGAAAGTGAAATTCACCTACAGAGACGTCGGCGAGGTAATCACAGAGATCCTCGGCCAAGGTTTGGTGGGCGAACTCGGCCGCGCTCTTGATCGTCATGATCCCCTTCTGCGAGAAGACCTGGACGAGCGACTTACCGCTTCCGCGTCGCTTTTTGCGGGCTGATTCGAGTTGCGCGGGCGTGATCACTCCGCGGGCGACGAGGCGCTCGACAAGAGGCGGCCGGCCGGGGCTGCTAAAGAGGCTGATCTTGCCCTCGGAAAAATAGACGAGCGAGTCGTTCGCATTCGGGGGTCGTACGGTCAGCGTGCCCGAGGCTGACTGAGCTTCGAGATTTTGAAGCAGCTCGGGCAGCGACAGGCTGGCGAGATCGCCGTGGATACTCATCGGTTAAATAGGGCTCCTTTGGTCCAAACTAGTATCCGTTGCCGATCTCTCCGGGGCAAATCGACTTGCGAAAGTATCGACTTCGACTGGGCTTACTCAGATTCGGTTGCCCATTAGGTGCGCGGGGATCGCGTCCTGTTTTAATCACCCTCGCGGGCGCCGAAGTGGAGGCTATAATCCGAATCCCC
>CAYZYD010000262.1:0-6235 GCA_964482505.1 uncultured Planctomycetia bacterium
CGCACCGAAGCGACTGGCTACGGATGCGCTTACTTCGTCGAGGAGATGTTGAACCACCGAGACGATAGTCTTAAAGACAAGATCTGTACGGTCTCGGGGTCGGGTAACGTCGCCCAATATACGATTCAAAAGGTCAACCACTTGGGGGGCAAGGTCGTGACGGCGAGCGATTCAGGTGGATTTGTGTACGACCCCGAGGGTATCGATGAAGACAAGCTCGCCTGGCTCATCGATCTCAAGAATAACCGGCGCGGTCGCATCAGCGAATACGCTGAGAAATTTGGCTGTGACTACCACGAGGGCAAAAAACCTTGGGGAGTCAAATGCGAGGTCGCGTTCCCCTCCGCAACTCAGAATGAGATCGAGGCTGAAGACGCCGAGGCACTGGTAAAGAATGGTCTCAAAGCGGTAGGGGAAGGGGCTAATATGCCGAGTACCGCCGACGCGACTCACATCTTCGTCTCCAACCGCGTCCTCTACGGTCCGAGCAAAGCGGCTAACGCGGGTGGAGTTGCGGTCTCAGGTCTCGAACAGGCTCAGAACTCGATGCGTATCCGTTGGAGTCGTGAGGAGGTCGACGACCGACTCAAGTCGATCATGCAGAATATTCACGAGCAGTGTGTCGACTACGGTAAGCAGAAAGATGGCCACGTCAATTATGTGGTCGGGGCCAATGTGGCGGGGTTCGTAAAAATAGCGGACGCTCTGATAGCGGGCGGCGTCGTTTAAGACGTTGAATTTGGATGAGCCGCAGCGAGCGCATCTTTGCGCTCGCTGCGGCTCATCGGATTAAAGAAGAGTCTCGACTTTGTTCTCGATTACGGGTTGCGACTGCGCTCCGACAATCTGGTCGACTTGTTCGCCTCCCTTAAAAAAGAGAAGCGTCGGAACTCCCGTGATATTGAACTTGAGGGCGAGGCTCTGCGCCTCCTCGATATTGACCTTGCCCACCTTCAGGCCCTTGTCTTCATACTTCGTCGCGATATCGTCAAGAACGGGTGCGATCTGCTTACAGGGGCCGCACCAGTCGGCGTAGAAGTCGAGGAGGACGGCGGATCCCGAGTCGATGACTTCGGATTGGAAATTGTTGTCGTCGATTTGGACTACAGCGCTCATGGCTCAGCCTTTCTGAAGGAACCTTTGGCGTCAGATTCTTCCGAAGTCTGAAAGACCTCGGCTCGTGGTTTAGTATCGGGCTTCGCCATTTGAGTTTGGCGGAAGTAAAAAAAGCTCAGCATTGGAAAGTTGGGTGATGCTGACCCGAGCTGAGTTACAGAGCTCAGCCTAACCGCCGCCCTCCGCATGTAAAGATAGAGTCGCCTCAACTCAGAGTGGCGCTTGTAAGTTATCACCGGGATTCGTACAAGAACCGTAGGAGGGGCGGTCGCAGGAGCGCGCCGCGTCCCCAACGACAGGAGCGACGCGATGAGTGACTTTTCCTGGCAGTGCGGAGACTGGCAGATCCGGATTCTCGAGTGTGGGAGGTTGGCGCTTGACGGCGGCTCGATGTTCGGGTCGGTCCCGCGCGGGCTCTGGGAGCGGCTCATCGCTCCGGACGACCACCACCGCATCCCGCTCGCGATGCGACTTCTCTGGCTCGAGAATTCGAGGCTCGAGGCCAAGGTCCTCGTCGATACGGGAATCGGGGAGAAGGGCGACCCGAAGTTTCGGGAACGGTTTGCGGTTGACCAGCCGCCCGGGGTTCTCGAGCGGGGCCTCACGTCGGTCGGAGCCAGTATCGACGAGGTCACGCACGTGGTCCTGACTCACCTCCACTTTGATCACGGGGGGGGTGCGACCAAGTTGAGTGGTGACCAGTTGGTTCCAACCTTTCCCCAGGCGCAGCACTTTTTGCAGCGACGCAATTTTGAGACAGCGAGCCATCCGAATCCCCGCGAACGAGCCTCCTATCTTCCGGAAAACGTGGAGCCACTCCGAGAGGTATCCCTCGAGCTTCTCGAGGGTGAGGAGGAGGTGATCCCGGGGCTCACCCTGACCCCGAGCCACGGACATACGGCGGGCATGCAGACCGTTCGCATCGAGGGAGGCGGCCGTGTTCTCTACTACCCGACCGACCTCGCTCCGACCCACCACCACGTCCGGACGGCGTTTACTATGGGCTACGACCTCTGCAGTCGCGAGATCATGACCGAGAAGACGGCGCTCTTCGGTCGCGCCTATGACGAAGAGGCCCTCGTGATTTTCGAGCATGATCCCGAAGTCGCTGGCGGTAGCGTCGTTGCCGACGATCGTGGCGGATACCGCTTTGACAAACCGATCGGTTCCGCTTAAGGCCCCGGTTTCAAGCGGAGAGTGGTCTGCGTGGCCAAGCAAGTCCACCGCGGACAGGGTCGAAGCCGCTACCAGGAATTTCCTAAGGTTTGGCCCATTACGATTCGAACAAGAGATGAACTCCGCGGTTTTGAGACTCAGTCGAGGATGACGGGATGACCCCATTGGAACGCTTCGCCCCCAAGAGACTGCTCGTGACGGGAGGGGCTGGCTTTATCGGGAGTAACTTCATCCACGAACTGCTCTCGACGAATCGCGAAGTGTCGGTCATCAATCTCGATCGACTGACTTATGCCGGTCGGCTCGATAATCTCGAGGCGCTTCCCGACCCGGATCGATACGAGTTTATCCAGGGGGATATCTGCGACGCGGACCTCGTCGGGCGAATATTTGAGGAGTCAGCGGTCGATGCCGTTATCCATTTTGCCGCTGAGAGCCATGTCGATCGTTCGATCGACGGGCCGGCTGAGTTTGTCCGTACCAATGTTGTCGGTACCTTTACGCTCCTCGAGGCGGCCAGAGTCCATTGGCTCGATCGTCGCAGTTGGGGTCCCAACGATTGCCGCTTTCACCACATCTCAACCGATGAAGTCTTCGGAAGCCTGAGAGAAACCGACCCCGCCTTCCACGAAGAGACCCGCTACCAGCCTAACTCTCCTTACTCGGCGGCAAAGGCCTCGTCTGACCATCTCGTTCGGGCTTACCAACACACCTATGGGCTTCCGACCGTCTTGTCCATCTTCTCAAACAACTTCGTCCCCCGTCAGCACTATGAAAAGCTCATACCGACGGTGATTCGCGCTTGCTATCTCGAGCAGCCGATACCGGTTTACGGCGATGGATCGAACCGGCGCGATTGGCTCTACGTAACCGACCATTGTCGCGGTCTTTCGACCGTACTCGAGCGCGGTGTCGTCGGAGAGTCTTACAATATTGGGGGAGGATGCGAGCTTTCAAATCTCGAAATCGTCCAGAAGATCTGCCGGCACATGGACGAGCGCAAAGCGGCCTCCAAGCCTTACGAGTCGCTGATCGAATTTGTTACTGACCGACCTGGACACGATTGGCGCTACGCGGTCGACTTCGAGAAGATCGAACGGGAACTCGCCTGGCGGCCTCAAGAGGATCTCGATTCGGGGCTGGTTAAGACAATTGATTGGTATCTGGGTAATTCCCACTGGCGAAAGTCGGTGGAAGACGGCCAGGGCGGCGAACGACTCGGGCTTCAGGGGGACGCCCGATGAACCGCTGCGGAGTGATTCTTGCCGGGGGTTCGGGGACACGGCTCTATCCGATAACGCAGGTCGTCTCAAAGCAGCTGACACCCGTCTACGATAAACCAATGATATACTATCCTCTCAGCGTCCTGATGCTCGCGGGGATCCGAGAGGTCTTGGTGATCACGACGCCCGAGGACGCGTCGCTCTTTCAAAAACTTCTCGGCGACGGATCGCAGTGGGGTCTTGACCTCCAGTACGCAGTGCAGCCCGAACCGGGTGGCCTCGCCCAGGCGTTTCTCATCGGAGAGTCTTTCGTCTCAGGACGGCTCTCAACTTTGATTCTCGGCGACAATATCTATTACGGCCACGGCCTCACCGAGTTCCTCGGCCGCGCCGCGGCTCGATCAGCGGGGGCGACCGTGTTTGGCTACTATGTGAGCAACCCCGAGGCCTTCGGGGTGGTGGAGTTCGACTCCGAGGGGGCGGTGATTTCGATCGAAGAGAAGCCCGCGCAGCCCAAGAGCCACTATGCCGTGACGGGACTCTATTTTTACGACGAACGCGTCGTCGAATTCGCAAAGTCACTCAAGCCTTCCCCTCGCGGTGAGCTCGAGATCACCGATCTCAATAACTGCTACCTCGAGAGTGGTGATCTAACCGTCGAGTTACTCGGGCGCGGTTTTGCCTGGCTCGATACCGGGACTCATGAGTCGTTGCTGCGAGCTGCCGAGTTCGTCGAGACGATCGAACAGCGTCAGGGTCTCAAGGTCTGTTGCCCCGAAGAGATCGCTTATCGGTCGGGCTGGATTGACGCAGAGACTCTCAGGCGCCAGGCGGAAGCACTAGAAAAGAACGGTTACGGGCAGTACCTCTTTGGTCTGCTCGAGTCTTCGGGCCCGTTCTAATCGCCGCACCGCTCGGGGCGAGGAGAGAAGATCAGTGAAAGTTGAGAATACCCCGCTCGCGGGACTGCTCAGGATTCAGCCTCGTCTCTTCGGGGACACGAGGGGGTTTTTTGTCGAGTCCTATCAACGCGATCGGTATCACGAAGCTGGAATTGCCGTCGAGTTTGTTCAAGACAACCACTCTCGCTCAACCCGCGGAGTGGTTCGCGGACTCCACTACCAAATCGAACAGCCGCAGGGGAAACTCGTGCGAGTAGTCCGGGGTCGCGTCTGGGATGTCGCTGTCGATCTGCGTCGCGATTCGCCGACTTTTGGAGAGTGGTACGGTTGTGAACTCTCAGGCGAATCGCAGCTACAGCTCTACATCCCGCCCGGTTTCGCCCACGGCTTTTCCGTGCTCTCGGAATCGGCCGATTTTGAGTACAAGTGTACCGACTTCTACTGTCCGGCCGGGGAACGCGGAATTCGGTACGACGATCCCGAGCTCGGAATCGACTGGAAACTCGAATCGGCTGATAGCGCGTCCGTGAGTGACAAGGACCTCGGCTATCCCCACCTGCGAGATGTTGCCGAAGCCGATCTCTTTCGATTCGGGGAGCCGTGAAAATATTGGTGACTGGGTCGAAGGGCCAACTCGGTCGGTCACTCGCTCGAGTCCTGCCTACCTGGGGGCATGAGGTCATTCTGACCGATCGCGAGGAACTCGATATCACCGATCGATCCGCGGTTGAGTCTTGGGTGAACAAACACGACCCGGGCGTCATCGTCAATGCGGCTGCCTACACCGCGGTTGATCGCGCCGAGGACGAGCCCGACCTCGCTCGGACCCTCAACGTCGACGGTCCCAAGCACTTGGCCGAAGCGGGAGCGCAACGCGCGATTCCTCTCGTCCACGTTTCGACGGACTACGTCTTTTCGGGTCGATCGGAACTCCCCTATTCTGAAGAGGACGCGACGGGGCCCCTCGGTGTGTATGGTCAAACGAAGCTCGACGGTGAGCTAGCGGTGCGATCGGCACAGCCTGCTCACGTCATCATCCGCGCCAGCTGGCTCTTCAGCGAATTCGGAACAAACTTTGTGAAGACGATGTTGAGGCTCGGCCGCGAGCGCGACGAACTCCGAGTCGTGGCCGATCAGTGGGGGGCGCCGACTTCCGCTCGGAGTCTGGCCGAGCTCATCGCACGCGTGGTGGGTCGGCTCGAAAGCCAGACAAAATCTTATGGCACCTATCACTTTGCGAATGTACCGGCGACCTCCTGGCACGGTTTTTCTTCAGCTATACTACGGCAGGCACTCACGGCGGGTTACGGTGGCATCAAAGCACTGGTGATTCCAATCGCGACCTCGGAGTTCCCAACCCGAGCGCGACGCCCCCAATTCTCGGTGCTGGATCTCCAAAGAGTTCAGCGAGTCTTCGACTTCGAGATCCCCGACTGGCGCGATGAACTGCGCTGGGTTCTAGCCCGCATTATTCATGAACCGCGTCGCTATTAGGTCGTTGAGGATCGTATCCGTCCCTCTGACGCTACGAGCGGGCGTCTTGGGGTTTCGTAGTAGAGGGCTCGGGGATGATGGGGCAAGTCCGCAGCATTCACGAACCGCGTAGCGAAGCCGTAAGACATTTTTCTGAGGGCGGAGGGGCTCAGGCGTGTATCACGACTACGGCGAGCACCTTAGGGCTCTGCGGGTCCCTCATTCAACGACATGGACAACTCGGGGAACGACGCCAAAAATCCTGCCAACACGCGTTATCGCTATGCCGTAACCTAGCAGCCCGTTGAAAAACTCATTCCGCGCGGGAGGCCGAGCTTCCTTCGC
>CAYZYD010000263.1:0-6216 GCA_964482505.1 uncultured Planctomycetia bacterium
GAAATAAATCGACGGCACGGAGTCGCAGCGGTTCCATAGTCACATCCCCCTTTTACCTGTGACAAAGAATCGTTGGGCTCTCGACTGAGCTAGTACATCAGTTTAACGGACTCTACCGAGCCCGGGCCAATTGCCCGAAGCGCATCGAGGCGTCTTGAGATTTGGACCGCGTCCGGATCACACCCCGAGCCCTCGACTTCGGAAAGAACTCGGAGCGCGATTTGGGAAAACGATTGCTGGAGATTCCAACGCTTAGATCTCAAAGCTGGCCGCCTGGGGAGTGCGGGCCCGTGGGTTGCAGTGCCCGGAGGTTTTCATGAACAAATCGGATCGATCTGAGATCTCACTTGATCGCTGGGCTTACGAGACGGGTCCCGGGGCCGAGATCGAGATCAAGAAGTCCCGCTTTATCGCCCGCGGTTTTCGCGTGGAATCGGTCGAGGAGGCGCGGGGCGTCGTCGAGAAGCTGCGGTCGGAGCATCCCAAGTCCCGCCACGTGGTCTGGGCGCTGCGTCTCGTCGATTCGGGCGTCGTGCGCGAAGTCGCCGAAGACGATGGGGAGCCTCAGCGGACCGCTGGTTATCCGATACTCAACCTGCTTCAGAAGACCGAGGTGTCAGAACTCCTCATCGCGGTCGTCCGCTATTTTGGAGGGATCAAGCTCGGCGCCGGCGGACTCGTCCGAGCTTACGCCGGGGCGGCTCGCGAAGCGCTCGAGCTCTGTCCACGGCAAAAGGTCGTCAAGAGCGAGACGCTCGTGGCCGAAGCTCAATATTCGGATGCCGGGATCATCGAGACCTTTCTCGACCGCTTCTCCGAGCAACTGCTCGATAGCCGGCGTGACTTCGGCGAGCGAATTCGGCTCGAGATTGTCGTGCCCGCGTCTGATTCCGAGGCCGTCGCTCGCGAGTTGCGCGAGCTCTCGAGTGGTCGGATTAGGCTAGCAGGCTCGCCAAGAAGTCAGTCGGATTGAGCGGGATTTGAGCGCGTGAACTCCCGCCACCGTGCACAAATAGGACATACGCCGCCGGTGCTCCAAGGGCTCCCATCTCACCAGCCTCAGGTCGAAAGTACGTTCCGGGCAGACTGCGTTGCCTCGTGGAGGCTCACGATTTTTGATCTTTCCGGAAGTTGCGCCCGGTGGAGGGCCAACGGCCGTCCCCCGCACACGCTGCCGGGTCTAAGGAGCTCCTACGCGTTGGTTTAACTCGTATTGCTCTCGCTGATAAACAGTCTTCGGAAAAAGTAGTAAGTCAAATTTTCGCTGGGCCTTGCGCTTCATCTTGAAGCTGGTTATCACAGCGGAAAACAATGCCCCGGAAAGGTTTGGTAATGACCCAGTTTTTAAGATCCCAGTTTCTAAGATCTTTGACGAGCTGTGCACTCGGTGCTCTGCTCTTCGCTGGTTGCGGCGGTAGTGACTCGAGTTCCGCCGCCAAGATGGCAAAGTCGCCCGACGGCTTCTTTAAAGCCGTGGAATCGGCGGCGAAGGAGAAGAACCCCGAGTTGATTTGGGGCACCCTCCCCCCGTCCTACAAGAAGGACCTCAATGGGCTCGTTGTGGCCTTCGCGGAAAAGATGCCCGCTGACGTTTACGACAAGGCGATCGGTCTCGTCGGAAAGCTCGGAACGTTGCTTGAACAGAATGGCAACCTTCTCGTCGACAGCTTGATGTCAAACCCGATGGCGATGATGGCTATGCAGAATATGCCCGAAGCAGAGCGCCCCAAGGCCGACGAAGTCAAGTCCATGATGAACTCGCTTGGTAAGGTATGTAGCTCCTTCGCCAAGAGTGACTTTAACTCGGTAGAAAAGCTCAAAAAGTTTGACGGGGAGAAGTTCCTCAGCTCCTTTGGTAAAGACCTCATGGCACTGATGGATGAAGGTGCCAAGGCTGCGGGAGCCTCAGCGACCGGCGATATGAATGACTTCCAAGAGTTCCTCAATAATCCCTCTATTGCCACAAAAGTCATCAAAGAGGAGGCCGACAGCGCGACTGTCGAGGTGACGATGGATGGCAAGACCGAAAAGGTCGAGATGGTAAAAGTCGAGGACGTCTGGGTGCTAAAGGAACTGGCCGCCGATTGGTCCCGTGAAATGGAAAAGGCCCGCAAGAATATTGCGGAACTGGACACGGCTATGGACCCCAAGAACAAGATGCAGGCTATGACTGGAATGAGCATGGTGGACTCGACTCTCGATCAGATGATTGAAGCGAAGACCAAGGAAGAAATGAATCAAGTAATTCAGGGGCTCATGGGAATGGTCATGGGCGGAATGATGGGTGGCGGTGGAGGAAATCCGCCAGGTTTCTAGGTGACTGTTTACTGAAGAGTTAAGAGTCTACTGCTTTGACAAAAAAGCCTCCCAGGCTGGGAGGCTTTTATTGTGCTCTCTTGACTGGTTCGTCAAATCATAGATTTCTTTGGATTGCTTGCATCGGGCAGCACACGTTCGGGAACTCGGATATGAGTCCACTCGCGAGTTCTTTTAGATCAGGTCGATGAGCTTTGCGCGTGTCATGAAGTATCGCCAGCGTTTGCTGAAAGCACCAACTCGGGCGCACGCCGGCGGCACTCCACGCGTTCAAATCTCCAGCCTCTCTTTGAAAGTACGTTGCGGGCGGACATTAGCAGCCCGTTGAAAGACTGCTTTCGATGCGGGAGGTCGAGAATTCGAGCCCAGTGCCTCGGGCGAACCGAAGGCGTATTGGCCATACGTCGAGGTTCGCCGGGGGCGCTGGGCGAAGGAAGCTCGGCCTCCCGCGCGGAATGAGTTTTTCAACGGGCTGTTAGGTACCAGCTGAGCGCTGTGGGTGCTCGCTGGGTCGGTCACTCGCACTTTCGAAGGGATAGTCGCATGCGAGCTTCACCGCGACAGGTGTTCTTTGCTCTTGCCCTCTTAATTGGGTTTTCCACGGCGCTTTGGGCGCAGGTGTTTCAGGGACCGTTTGGAGTCGGGATGATCTCATCGCCGGATCAGACCGCCGAGGTCTCGAGCCGCTTTGAGGTTCCGATCTTTGTCGAGCTGGGTGAACACGAAGAGTTCTTCTTCTTGTTTATCCATTGTGAGTTTGATTCGAGTCAGGTGGAGTTCCAGGGCGTGGTGACGCCCGGGCCCGGGCTCGACGACTACATTGCGCAGTTCGGAGATCCGGTCGGTTGCGATATCGTGACCTTCGAGGCAGGCTTTAGCCTCTTTATCGCTCTCGCTATGCCCTTTAGTCCGCCCTTGGATGTCCCTTTCATCGTGCTCCCGTTCGACGTGGTCACCGATCAGCCTGGTACGACTGAGATCGTCTTCGACGGGATCAACTCGACCACGATCACTATCGTTGAGCCAGTCAACGAAACGCCGGTGATGCGAGGCGACGTCAATGGCGATACCTTCTGTAACATCGCCGATACCATTTCGATTCTCGAATACTTGTTTGTCCCCTCGACGCCCGAGATCCCCTGTAAGGATGCCGCAGATCTCACCGACGATGGCGAGATACTCATCGATGATGCGATCTTCCTCATCGACGGTCTCTTCCTCGGTACCCAGGCTCTTCCCGAGTCTTGTGAAGTCGATGCCACCGAGGATGCTCTCGACTGCAGCGACCCTTCAGGAGGCTGCTGAGATCCGCTCTCTCCGCGTTGGCAGCTACTGAGCCTGCACTCAATAGTGCCTATGCGTTGTGCCCATGCGTAATCTCAGGTTGAGATGGCGAGCCCAGTTCAGCCAGAACGGTGGTCTCGAAGCGCTCGAATCTGAGAGTGCTTGGGCCGCTCCCTGTCACTGAGACCTATGCTTTACGCGAAGGTCTTTTTTTTTTGTGGCTCTGGACGCGCGAGCGTTGATCCGATAACCCGGTTGTCGGTGCCGTCGGATGACCTCCGATTTATCCCGACCTTGTGACCAGTCAAACTCTGCTCTCTGTCGGGGAGATCAGCACCCTTGAGCCGAATCCGTCTCTTCCAGGTCATTACACGCATGGTGCGAGGCGGTGCCCAGCAAATCGTTTTAGATCTCTTGCGTGGACTCGATCGCGAACGTTTTGAGCCTATCTTCGTCGCCGGGACCGAAACCGGGGCGGAGGGCTCGCTTTGGGATGAGGTTGAGCGGCTCGGAATCACCGTCTACCGGCTGCCCGAACTCGTGCGCAATATCTCTCCTCGCTCCGATTACTCGGCATATCGCCAGCTCCGTCGTCTCATCGCACGAGAGCGGCCCGACGTTGTCCATAGCCACACCAGCAAGGCGGGCCTCCTCGGTTCCCTCGCGGCTCGGCGAGAAGAGGCCCCGCTCGTGGTCCTCTCACCCCATGGACATATTCTCGGGGGGGGCGCGAAGATCCCTGGAGTGCCCGAGCACGGACTTAAACGGCGCATTCTCGCGAAGCTCGCGCGTAAGAGTGGCGATCTCGCCGACGTGATCATCGCCCCCAATCAAACCGAATTGATCGAAGGGATCGCCCTCGGTCTCTGGCCCGAAGAGCGAAGCGTCTGCGTTCCCAACGGAGTCGATACGGAGCGGTTCGCCCCCCGCGAACGCGAGACGGCGAGACGTGCGCTCGGACTCTCTTCGCACGAGTATCTCATCGGGGTCGCGGCTCGGTTGACCCGCGAAAAGGGAATTGACGTCGCGATCCGAGCTCTACCGAGTGTCGCCTGCGCGCGGCTCGTCGTGATTGGAGATGGACCCGAGCTCGGTGCCTTGAGGGAGCTCGCGCGTCATCTCGGCGTCGCGGATCGTGTCGAGTTCTATGGTCTCTGCCGTCAGATGCCCGAGCTGCTCCCGGCTCTCGATCTCTGCGTGGTGCCGAGCCGCACCGAAGCGCACGGTATGGTGGCGGCCGAAGCGTTGAGCTGTGAGATTCCGGTCGTGAGTTCCGACGTGGGGGGGCTGCGAAGTCTTGTCATCGACGGGACCACGGGTCTTCGCGTGCCCCCCGACAATGCGCTCGCTCTGGCGGCTGCCCTCAGAACCCTGATCGGCGACCCTGACTACGCAAAAAAGCTCGCGAGGGCTGGTCGCCGGCGGATGGTCGAGGAGTATTCCATCGAACGGATGATCATTCAGACCGAGTCGATTTATATAGAGGCGAGCGAGCGTCAGAACGCCAAGAAACACACCTCGACATGGGTCGTCGCGCGTTGATCCGTGGCGCCATAGCCCGTCAATTCGGTTGAAGCCGGCGAGAATTTCTCTGTTTGAGCCCCTCGCGAGTTTCTCGCAAGCAACCGAGCAGGGGTTCCGATCCCAATTCTCCCCGACTTCAACTCCGAGTCTTGACGCTGGGTTCGCCCTGAGGCCTCAAGACTTCCGCTCGTAGACCGAGACAAACTTATTGTGCTTGCGATTGTCTGGAAGCACGCTCTGCGCTCCGCGAAGGAGTTTTTTCACCGGGCTCGTGTTGGTGGATCCGATCGTGAGATAGCGAGTTTCAACCTCTTGAAAGCCGCAGCTCTCGAGGATCGCCTTAACGTCTTGCGGGTGAATCGCGCGCTGGTTGGGAGTCAAGAAGCCAGGCTTAAAGATCGGATTGACGACGTTGAGGAGCAGATAGGACTGCGGGTTCTTCGCATTGGGCTCGAAGATAAAAAGTTTATCACGGGTAACCCGGGCCGCTTCGCGGAGCACGGGTTCGTAATCGAGAAAGTGGTGGAGAATCAAGCTCAAGAAGGCGGCGTCGTAAGACTGATCCTCAGCGGGAATCTTCCGCACATCACCCGCGACGAGCTTTGCTTGAATACCGAGCTCTTTGAACTTCTCGTTGCCGAGGGAGACCGCGTGTTCCGACAGTTCAATTCCGGTAACGTCGTGACCCTTTTCGGCGAAGCGGCGGGTGTGTTGGCCGCTGCCCGCCCCGATGTCGAGGATCTTCGAGCCCGACGGCAAGGTATCGACGGTGAGAGCGTGGATCTCTTCGTATCCGGCGCTGATAAAGTGGTGATCGCCGATCTCGTGATAGAGCGCCTCGTAGTGCGACTTCTCCTTGACGACGTCCTGTGATTCGACTTCTGCGACAACCATGAGAGCCTCCGGTTTCGGGTTCCCCAGGCGTTACTAAACCTGGTTGTAGATTACGCTACCGAAACTATCGGGGGCCCGCGCAGATCCCTTGAGGGATTACCGGGTGAGGTTATTTGGTGGGAGAAGTTGAGATTGCGAGTTGGATTCTAGTGTCCTGTTCGAAAAGTTCGAGCAAGAATCGCCGGCCCTCGACCTCCC
>CAYZYD010000264.1:0-6209 GCA_964482505.1 uncultured Planctomycetia bacterium
CAAGATCCTGTTGACCGGAGTTGGGGAGATTTCCGAATCGGACATCCTACTCGCGGATGCCTCCGACGCGATCGTTATCGGTTTTCACGTCGTTGCCAACGATCGAGCTCGCTCGCTCGCCGAGAGCAAAGATGTCGAGATTCGGACCTACCAGGTGATCTACCAACTCCTCGAGGATATGCAGAAGGCTCTCGAAGGAGTTCTGGAACCCGAGGAGTACGAAGAGATTCAGGGCTCGGCCGAAATTCGACAGCTCTACAAGTCGACCAAACTCGGTAACATCGCCGGGTGTGTCGTGAAGTCTGGGACTATCCGACGCGACAATCCGGTCCGTTTGATCCGGGAGGGTTCGGTGATCTACAGCGGTTCGCTGAGTTCGCTGAAGCGCTTCAAGGACGATACGAATGAGGTCAAAGAGGGTTTCGAGTGCGGGATCAGGATCGAAAACTACAACGACGTCAAGGTTGGCGATGTGGTCGAGAGCTTCGCGATCCTCAAGAAAAAGCGAACGCTGACTTAGATCCCACCGGTCTCCGCGCATATCTCATCGAGCGGCGTTTAGATCGACGGGCGCTGTGCTCGGGAGTCCGAATCTCTGAGGAGTCTTCTTGAAGCCGATACGACAAGCGAAAGTATCTTCATTCCTTCGGAATGAGATCGCCTCGCTCATTCAGCTCGAATTGCGCGATCCTCGCATCGGATTTGTCTCAGTGACTCGGGTCGAGCCGACCGAGGATCTTAAAGAGGCGAAGGTCTTCGTTTCGATTCTCGGGAACGATACTGAGCGTCGTACCGCGCTTCGCGGGCTCAATGCCGCCAAGGGGTTTCTTCAAGAACAGCTCGCCGGTCGCCATCAATGGCGCAACAACCCCGTGTTGCGCTTCGAGCTCGACCTCTCGATTGAAAAGCAGTTCGAGCTCGAGAAACTCCTCAAACGCGCTCGAAGCGATGAGACTGAGCACGCCGAGGCTGAAGAAGAAGATTCCGAAGCGGGTCAGCGCGAACCAGGGAGCGAGAAGCTGTAAGGCGTTCGCAGACCAGGACCTGAGGCGTATCCATCCGAGGCGACTTGCCAGATCGTCGAAGATATGGACTGGCGGTTCAGCCACACGCCTTAAGCGAAGCGATTAGACTGAGCCCGAATCGTCGCCTGGGGAATCCTCAGCGGTCGCATAAACACAATTGCGACCCTTGCGTTTCGCTCGATAGAGGGCTTGATCCGCTTCGTTGAGGAAATCGCGGACCGTGATGAAATCGATTGTCGAAGCAACTCCGATCGAAAGGGTCAGGTGCGCCCCCTCGAGCCCCTCAAACTCGGATCTTTCGACGAGTGCTCTCAAAAAATCAGCCTTCTGAATTGCGGCAGACCTCGGAGTGTCGGGGAAGATCAGCACGAACTCATCGCCCCCGTATCGACAGACAAAATCGGTGGACCGAACCGACTCTGAAAGCAGGATCGCGAGGTCGTTGAGGACTCGGTCCCCAGCGCGGTGGCCAAATTTGTCGTTGAGCTCTTTAAACCCGTCGAGATCGAGGAAGATTATCGAGAGCTCGGACTGCGAACGGCGAAGGCGGTGCATCTCAAAATCGAGTTGACTCTCGAGGAATCGTCGGTTGTAGACTCCGGTGGCAGTGTCCTCGATGGTGAGAGTCTTGAGCTCCTCGACCAGCCGAAGATTTGAGATAAAGAGCGCGGTGATCTCCGCGATGGTGACGAGAAGGTCATCGTGCCACGCGTTCACTTGGGGCGAATCCGCGAAGTGAGCGAGCTCGCGCAAGTGAAAACTCAAATCGAGAATCCCGATCACCCCCTTCTGATCTTGGAGTCGATTGAACCGCACCGACGGATCGGCCGGCTGAACTCCGGTCTCGAGGAAGCGACGGTAGTCGGCCTCGCGCGCAATCAGCAACTCTTCTCCCACCCCGCGCGAGTTATAGGCGACGTCGAGGTGTTCACCGCGAATCAGGATAATCGAGACCTCGCGACAGTTGAAACCCTCGGCTCGAAGAAAGGCGCTGGCTTTTTCGAAGAGATCATCGAGGTCCTCAGCGCCGAGGAGATGGGCCGCAAGCTTGGGCGCCGACCGAATGCGATCGGTCAGATAGTAGATTTGGACCGAATGCTTGATCGCTTCCGAGGTCAATCGCTTCTGCCGAGCCACGTTTTCTTTCGACTCAAGCTGCTCGGAGTTGGGTCGGTGACGACGAAATGAGTAGAGCCACACGCTCTCTCCGTCGATCTGCGCGAATCGAGCATGGACCCGCTCCACCACTCGGCCCTCCGGAGACGTCGTGTAAACCTCCGCCCCGCTCGGAGCGGAGCTTCCGGGATCACCGAGCTCGAGCAGGGTCGCCCGCGAATCCTCCTCGATAATGCGAAGCGGATGAAGCTCCGCGAGCGTCATCGTGGGCTCGCCAAAGCGTTCGACATACTCGCGATTGACCGAGAGCACCTTCGTTCGCATCTCGTCGAGCACGCAGATCGCCTCGGGCACCGCGTCGAGCACCTCCCAGCGGGCGGCTCGCTTCTGGATGGCCAAGGGTTCGAGACGTGGGCTCAATTTCGTTTCTTCTCCGTATAATTTGGGTCTCTTTAGCGAAGTTTACGATAAGCTCGCGGAGCCGCCTTATCGCCAGCGACAGCGTGGCGACCAACTGGCGCGCCTCCAGAGGCTTAGAGACGATTACCCCTAAGTGACGACACACCTTCGAGGATCTCATCTTGCTCGACATATTTTCGGAAGCAGCCACGCTCATCCGGTCCGGCCGAGTCGGGGCGATTGCGACGATTATCGGTACCCGTGGTTCAACTCCTGGGAAGGAATCCGCCAAGCTGCTCGTGCGTGACGACGGCACCACTTTGGGCACGGTCGGCGGAGGGTGTACGGAAAACGAAATCTGGAAAAAGGCGATGGAAGTCATCGCGACCGGGACGGCCTGGCGCGGTTCCTTTCGGTTAACCGCCGCCACCGCGGCCGAAACCGGACTGCTCTGCGGTGGAGAGTTTGAGGTTTACGTGGAACCCTTTGGTAATCCGGTCGTCGCGATCTTCGGAGCGGGACATTGTGCCAAGGCACTCGCCAACCTTTTGGTCCCCTTGGAATACCAGACGATCGTGGTCGACGACCGCGAGACCTACGCCGACCCGCAGTGGTTCCCCGCCGAGACCGAAGTCCTCGTCCAGCCCTTCGACAATTGCCTCGAAGGCATCACGGTCGGCTCGAACACGTATATCGTGATTGTGACTCGAGGCCACGATCACGATGAAACGGTCCTCGAACAGGTCCTCCGAACCGAAGCGGCATACGTCGGCCTCATCGGAAGCCGGGGTAAGATCGGGGCGATCTTCAAAAACCTCGAACGTCGCGGCACTCCGCGCGAAGCGCTCGAGCGGGTCCGGGGGCCGATCGGCCTCGATATCGGCTCGCAGTCGCCCGAGGAGGTCGCGATTTCAATTGCCGCGGAGATGATCGCCTTTCGCCGCAACCTCGCTCCCCCACCGCGCAATCCCCTCGTCTCCAAGCGGAATCGTTAACGCCGACGCGCCTCGGCGTAGATCGCCGACGCTACCGAGTGTGCGGCGGGCAGCCGGCTCGCGAGAAGATCGAACCACTTGATCGGCGAAAAGAGCGCCTGAAGCGGCAGGTTGAGATAGCGCCGTAGCCCGGGCTGCCCCCCCGACAATACCAGTGAAGCGAGCTCGGCTGAGATCCAAGCCGCAGTGGAAAAGGGTCCGCAATAGACGCCGCGCTCCTCAACCTCAAAGTCACTCCGAAGATCCTCCTCGAGCCCCGGAATCGTCCAACGACGGTAGTCGTGGGGAGCTGCGTGGAACGGCTGCAGGAAGGGGATCGCGATAAAGAAGGTGCCACCCGGTTTTAGAATTCGGGCGACTTCGGAAAGCACCGCCGGGGCTGACCGGACGTGCTAGAGCGTGACAATACTCACGACAACATCGACCGAGCTATCACGGAAGGGCAGAGTCTCCCCGTCGCAAACAACGTCGACGTTGGGAAAAGGAAGCAGGTCGACGTTGACGAAGCGGGGATGGCGACGATCGTTCCCTGCCCCGAGGTCAACGACCAATCCTTCCTCAGCCCGCTGGCCGTACCGACGCGCCGGATCGGGGCCGGTCACTAACACCGGCGCGAGGAGCCGAAAGAGCAGCGGGAAGAAACGAGATTTGCGCAGTCGTCCACGCACACCCGATTCATACGCGTATTGTGACCCCTCGAGCTCCGGCTCCGTCGAGTTCGCCCGACCCCACCGGAGCTGAGTCCCAACAAAGTGGTAAGGGAACTGGCACTGGTCGCACTCGTGCTGGTCGCGTGAAATAGTCCCCGCCCGGCATTTTGGGCACCGGAGCGCGGCCTCGAGAGACTCTCGACTCGGGTCCTCAGTATCCGCCAAATCTCAGCTCGGTTCGGGAGAGTTTCGTTGCGAGCGGATGAGGTAGTAGGGGCGCTCTTTGACTTCGATCAAGATACGACCGATGTACTCACCGATTAAACCGAGAGCCATCACTTGGAGACCGAAAAAGAAGAATCCCGTCGAAAAGCCGAGCAGGATCCACCAGAGCTGCGCGTCGGCGTAAACGAGCGCGAGCAGAATAAAAAAAAGACTCAAACCGAGACCGATAATCGACACTACGATGCCGCCGAGCGAAATCACTTGGATCGGAAAAATCGAATAGCCGGTCAATAGGTCGAAGTTCATCCGAATCAGTTTGAGGAAGTTGTACTTCGAGCTGCCCGCAGCGCGCTCGGCGTGCTCGACATCGACCTCGGCGATCTTGACTCCCAGCCAGGAGATCAGAGCGGTGAAGTACTTCGTCTGCTCTTCACAACGCAACAGCATATCGATCACCTCGCGCCGGTAGACCCGCAAGAGGCAGCCGTAGTCGCGAAGAGGAACTCCCGTGAGTCGTCCCACCATCCAGTTGACGAACTTCGAGGGAAGCGTCCTAAAGACACTATCGTGCCGCACCTTTCGCACTCCCGCGACGACCTCATAGCCCTCCTCGAGTTTCGCGAGGAGCTTTGGTATCTCCTCCGGCGGATTCTGGAGATCGGCGTCGAGGGTGACGACCACTTGACCCCGTAACTGATCGAAGCCGGCGTAGACGGCTGGGTGCTGACCAAAGTTTCGAGTGAAGTGGATGACACGAACGCGCGGATCCCTTTCGGAAAGCTCGTCGAGAATTTCGGGAGTTCGGTCCCGAGAACCATCATTGACGTAGAGAATCTCAAACTCCTCGCCGAGACTCTCCATCACTTCTGTCAAACGAAGATTGAGCTGCTCGAGACAGCCCTCTTCGTTGAATGCTGGTATGACAACGGAGTAGTGCGGCGTCACGGGGTCCGCGGAGTTTCGGGCCGCGGATGGTTTGGCATCAAGCTCTTCGGGACTCACTCGCTGATCCATGGCTTGTCGTCTATTTTCTTTCCCAGGGCAGATTCATGATCCGTCGAGAGAGCTCTCTCTTCAGATGGCCCTAACCCAGCTTTCCCAGGCACTACAACCCCTTATCAACGGCGGTAGAACTTGATGAGTTTCTTCACCGAGTTCGCGACCTGGAGCACGTCCTTCTCGGCCATCTTAGGATAGAGCGGTAGCGAGATGATCCGTTCGCTGGTGAAGTTCGCATTGGGGTAATCCTCGGGACTCAACTCAAAGCGCTCGCGGTAGTAAGGCTGCAGGTGGAGACTGCGGAAGTGGATCCCGGTGCCAACGTTCTCACTCTTGAGTGCGAGCACGAATTCGTCACGGGTCAGTTTGAGCATTTCTGGTCGAAGCATCACGATGAACAGGTGGTGCGCATGCCGAACATCGTCGACTGTCCGCGGCAGAATAAGTTCGGGAGTGTCGAGGAAAGCCTGTTGGTAGAGGCGCGCGTAACGGCGTCGACTATCGATAAAGTCATCGAGTTTCGGCAGCTGGTGAATCCCGAGGGCGGCCGCGAGATCGGGCATGTTGTACTTAAAGCCCGGAGTGACACACTCCCAGTGGATTGAGCCGGAGCTCGTGTAACGGTTCCAGGCATCCTTGGTGATGCCGTGTAGTGCCAGCGACCGAACTAGCTGCGAATCTTCGACCTGGTTGAGCGCAAGCGCCCCACCCTCCCCGGTCGTGATGTTCTTGATCGGATAAAAAGAATAGGCCGTGAAACGGCACATGGCCCCTACGCGACGACCGCCGTACACAGCACC
>CAYZYD010000265.1:0-3618 GCA_964482505.1 uncultured Planctomycetia bacterium
TTCGCGATCTCAACTCGACCGCCGTGGTCCACACCCTCGCCAACTGCATTTTCCGGTCGGACCTCTTCTCAGATCGTATTCGTTCGTGGGACGCCGCGGACGTTTTAGGTCTTCGCAGCTCCAGGATCGTGAGAGTCGAGCCACCGAAGCGGAGATTGTAACCGAAGACCCGCAGCACGCCTCGACGCGGCTCGGTTATTTGGAAACCGCGATTTTCCCGTGGATCAAGAAGTGGTCTGAGTATCCCTCAATCCACCCCCCGCGACGCAACTTACGAAATCTCAGCGGGCGGCGCTTGTCGTCGCGAAGCCAGTCGTGAGCCACCACCGAGAGCGACCCGTCGACGTAGTGGAGACCCTCCTCGCCGAGCAGCCCGCGGCTCAAAATCGCCTGATCAAAGACGTTCCAAACCCATTCGCGGTTGTAGTAGAGGGTCCCTGTATCGGTGCGCCCGAGGAACTTCCAGGAGGGATTGTAGAGCGAGTAGCGGTTGCGGCGGTGCTGGACCGCGTTCTTGCTGCGAATCGCGCCGAGCACTTCGCGGACCGAAGGATCAAACGGATCATCGTTAAAGTCCCCGAGCACGAGGATGTCGGCGTCGCGCCCCTCCTTTTGAGCCTCTTGAACCCTGCTATCGACGACCTTCCGACAGATCGTCGCGGCGATTCGACGGAGGGCTCCGTCGCGGTCGCCGCCGCGAGAGGGCCAATGGTTGACGAGTACGGTGAGGGGTTGTCCCTCGACGAGAAAAGAAATCTCGAGCACCGCTCGAGTCGGATTGGGAATCACCACCCGGTGGAGTCCGCTCGGTCGGTCCGGATCAATCTCAAACGGAGCTCGGTAGATCGCCGCCACGTCGATTCCGCGCTTGTCGGGGGAGTCGCGGTGAAAGATCTCATATCCGAGCTCTTTGAGCTGAGGAGCCGCAATCAGATCCTCGAGAACCCGCCGGTTCTCGACCTCGGCCACGGTCAGGAGGTGCGGCCGGACCTCAGCCAGAACCTTGACCAAGTGCTCAAGCTTGGTCGAGTAACGTTCGGGCGTCCAGCCGCGTTGGGGGAGAAATTCGTCGTCGCCGCGATTTTTTGGGTCGTCGTCGGTATCGAAGAGGTTCTCGACATTCCAAAAAGCGAAGGTGTACTCACGGGGTGACTCGGCCTCGGCGGGTTCCGCAACGAGAGCCCAGCCGGTCGCAGCTAAGTAGGCGACGCTCGCAAGAATCGTGAAAAGAGCTGCACCGCAGACGCATGCGAAGGCTTGACGCCTAGCAGCCCGCCCGTTTAGCCCAAGGAATCGGTTCTGAAAATAGTGCACGGTTCTCGCTGTTTCTTCTGGGGTCTTGAGGCTCAAGTTTGGAGGTCGTCGGGTACCCGATCTCCGCGGCTCTGAACGAGTCGGAGCTCGCGACCCCGTCAGGGCTCGGATACGATCCCATGGATTGTGACTGGCTAGAGCCCCCCGAAAAAGGGCAACTTCGCGATTAAGTCACACCCGCTCGGTTTGGTCTCGGCTCGCATTGCTCGCGAGCCAGAAACGGTGGAGACGTAAGCTGCCCGCGTGCGGCGCCATAAGATCGGCTGAACAACTTCTCCCTTCGCGGTGCGTGAGCATTGCAGCTCAATGGGAAGTCCCTTCGCCAGAGTGCTCAAGCGAAGCAAACCATCGCCGGCCTCTCTGCTGTACCGATCTTCCGGACGAGCAACTGGAGCAGAGCAAGCTTTGCAGTTCGTCCGAAAAGCGTTTTCGATTGAGTCCAGCGAGATCCGGGCCCGAGGAGCCTCGCCAGCGAGCGTCGTCTTGGCGTGCGCAAACGCTGGCGGTGGTTCAAGCGCCCAGCTATCGCCGGCCTCCGACGAAATACCCTATCGGGCGGGCTGCTAGAACTTGAAAGGAATGTTATGAAGAATCGCTGGATCCTGACTGCATTGAGTTTTGTTCTCGGAGGAACCATTACCCTTTACGCTCAGGAGTCACTTCTGAATCTGCTCGGGGCGCAGAACGCCTATACCATTTATGAGCGGTATTTGATGTCGGTCGGGATTGACAACCTCGGCAACCCGCTCCCGCAGAAACGGCTCGTCGAAACCCGCGAGCACGTCGTCGTTCCCAGGCACTACGGCGAACTCATTGAGATCACGGTCGTCGGAGACAAGACAATCCTCTGGTTTGAGGATGGAGAAGGTTATCTGCGCAACGCCATCGTCTCCGGTGCAAACGAAAAGCTCCTCCGCCTCGAACGACGCCCCACCGAACGCTTTGAAGCGAGGCTTCGCTTTTAAAGCGCGTCGATCAAGCGCGGCCAAAAGTTCGAGTATGTCCGTCGAGTCCTGCGACGAATATCATGCTCTTTCCCTGAGGCGCTCTGCACAGACCATTGGATTGACGTCGGGATTCTAAAGCTCGGCGATCAATGAGCAGCACGCCGCCGCGGGATCTCCCGAGGCAGTGAGAGAACCAGCCCAGGATTCATTGCCGGGCCAAGAGTTGCTATCCCAGGCGTACATTGCGACCAAGAGCTTGCCGTCGTCACCCAGCGGCTCAGCGGGATCGCGACGCGAAAAGCGGACCGTCACTCCGTTCAGGTCGTCACCGTCAAATCGACCGAGGCAATGAGAGCCCTCCGAAACCAACTGAAATCCAAATCACTGGTGACTTCGGTTAGCTCGGGATTCTCTGTGAGGATTCATCCGTTTGAGAGCCAAATCACAGAGGATCGGGCAGGCTCGCGGAGGAGGAGAAGGATCAATAGCTCGAAGAATCGAGCTTTACCTTGCCGCGGAACACCCAGTAGATAATCGCGGTGTAGGAAAGGACGCAAGGCATCCCGATCAGCGCGATGAGCAGCATGGTGCGTAGGGTGCTTTCGCTCGAGCGCGCGTTGTAAATTGTGAGGTTCCAAGCGCTATCAAGCGAAGAGGGAACAAGATTTGGAAAGATCGCCATCGAGAAGAGAAACGCGAGCGCCGCGATCGTCGAGCACGAGCTCACAAAGGCGTAGAGTGGTCTACGCATCATCATCGCCCGCGGGATATTCGCAATCGCGAGGATGTTGAGAATGGGTACGATCCAAAGCCAAAGATGACGCTCAAACGTTGTCGTAGCTCGAGGGATCTTGAGGAGGGTGTAGATCGTGACGCTGACGTAAAGCGAGAGGAAAACAAAAAAGGCTCGCCAAATCCACCGCTCGACCTGCGCTTGGAGATCGTCCTCGGTCTTGAGATAGAGAAAAATCGCTCCGTGCATGGCGAAGAGGGCGATAGCGAGCGCTCCCACCGCAATCGGGTAGAGGGTTAACTGGTCTAGGATCGATTGGTAAACGGTAAGATCTCGCTCGAGGGGTATTCCGAGCATCAAATTGCCGCCGGCCACTCCGAAGAGAAAAGTCGCGAGTAAGCTGGCTCCAAAAAACCCGAAATCCCAGACCCTCCTCCAAACTGGGTTCACCGTCTTCGACCTAAATTCAAGACTGACGGCTCGGAAGATCAAGGCAAACAACAGCAGCATAAATGCGTTGTAAAATCCGCTGAAAACAGTCGCATAGGCATTCGGAAACGCAGCAAAGAGCGCCCCTCCAAAAGTGACGAGCCAGACTTCGTTACCGTCCCAGAGCGGACCAAT
>CAYZYD010000265.1:3628-6196 GCA_964482505.1 uncultured Planctomycetia bacterium
CGTCGCTGCTCGTCGGTGCGGGCGACCGGGTGCAAAATTCCGACACCGAGATCGAAGCCGTCCAAGATCGTGTAGCCGATCAGCAGCACCCCGAGTAGCCCAAACCAGATGAGTGCGAGCGTATCGTAATCAAACACCGTTCTTCTCCATGGAATGCGGGTCGGGGTCGAGCAGCGACTGATTTCGGCCCGCAAGCGCTGAGGCCGCTTCGAGCAATCCACCCGAATTCGTAGGCTTCGAGGCGCCCTCGTCGGGCCCGAGCTGAATCTTGCGGTTGAGCACAAAGATCCAAACAGCAAAGAGCGAGGCGTAGATCAGAGTGAACATAGTGATCGACCAGGCCACCTGCTCGGCGCGCACTGACTCGCTGAGACCATCACTCGTCCGTAGCCCCGGCATCGCAACCCCCTCTTGCACCGAGGGGTAGACGATCCAAGGCTGGCGACCCGTCTCGGCCGCAACCCAGCCAGCCTGATTCGCGGCGACACCTCCGAGAACGCTGAACACGTAAACCCAAAGGAGCCAGCGGATCCGAAACACCCGCCCCCTTCTCAAGAGCGGGAGCGTCACGAACGTGAGCACTATGAAAAAAAAGCCGAGGCCCACCATCAAGTGGTAGGTCTGAAATGGGAGCCATACCGAAGGGCGCTCATCTTCGGGAATTTTGTCGAGCCCCGGAACGGGCGTTTCGAAATCTTCGTAAAGAAGAAAGCTGAGCATCTTCGGAATCGCAATTCCAAACTTGACCTCTTGAGCGTCGGCGTCAGGCCATCCGAAGAGATATACGTCTCCGGGCCCCGTTTCGAAGTGGCCCTCAAACGCAGCGAGCTTGGCCGGCTGCGTCTTTGAGACCTGCTTCGCTTGATCGTGCCCGGTCACAAGTGCGAGCAAGCTAAAGGGAAACGCAACCAACACCCCTATCGTAAAACACCGTCTCGCAAAGATTTCGTGCCTCCCTCGCAAGAGATAGAAGGCACTGACTGAACAGACGAAGAGCGCACCGAGGATCATCGCCCCGATCA
The DNA here is from genome assembly GCA_964482505.1 of uncultured Planctomycetia bacterium. Classification (GTDB taxonomy): domain Bacteria; phylum Planctomycetota; class UBA8108; order UBA1146; family JAJFFE01; genus CAYZYD01. Next base: position 4,651 of record CAYZYD010000265.1, read on the forward strand.
GGGTATGGGTGAGCCGATCGACACTCGACGGATTGAAGACCATCGCCCAAAAATCGGTGATCTCCGCCCGTAGCCCCTGGACCCCGTTAACATGGGTCTCGACGATATGATAGCCAGCGGGTGTTTGTTGCCAGGAATTGGCAACCACTATCCAAACCGCGCTAAAGCAGGACCCAAGAAACACCATCAGCGTACTAAAGAAGTGCATCTTGGGACCGACCCGATCCCAACCGAAGACGAGCACGGCCAGGAAGCCCGACTCGAGGAAGAAGGCGAAGATCCCCTCAGCGGCGAGCGCCGACCCGAACACATCGCCAACAAATCGACTGTAAGCCGCCCAATTGGTTCCGAACTCAAACTCCATAACGATCCCGGTCGATACCCCGAGCGCGAAGTTCAGCGCAAAAATTCGAGTCCAGAAGCGAGCTGCGTGATTCCAACTCGGATCTTTCGTCTTTAGCCAAAGCCCTTCGAGAATGACCAGGATCAATCCCAGCCCAATCGTCAGCGGTGGAAAAAGGTAGTGGAACATCACAGTCCCAGCAAACTGCAGCCGGCTAAGGATCTCGACGTCCACTAAGCTTCCTCCTTGCTGTCGGGATTACCAAGACCTCTCGAGCGACGATTGACTCGCATCGTGAATACTCGGAGCCTACCTCAGCTCGATTCGTGTGAGCAGAGAAGAAGTCATAGATTCCTATGATTACACAAGCAACTCACAGATCAAAACGACCGGCGCGCTCCCAAGCGCAGGTCGGCGCAGAACAGCCCTCGCAAAGGGCCAAAGATTCGCTTGTGGCAGACCCCGAATCGCGGATTATGTTGTGGGTCGTGTAAGCCAACGCCTCGCGGGTCAATTCAAGGCTGGCTTCGTCGACTCGCTCGCAGGAGGTAACCTCGTGATTGTTCAAGAACTCATGACTGAAGACCCTCTCACTCTCGATCGGAATCAATCTCTCGAGCTTGCCCAGGATCTTCTTCGATTTGCCCACATCCGCCATCTTCCGGTTATCGAGAATGGGAAAGTGGTCGGTCTCGTCACCCACCGAGACCTTTTGCGCGCCGTCGTCGAGCGCTCCTCCGAAGCGCTGCCCGCGATCCCGATCGAGCGCGTCATGAGGACCGACATTCGCACCATCGACGCCACCGTTGACGTACGCGAGGCCGTGGAGATCATGATCGATCACAAGTACGGCTGTCTCCCGGTCACCTCAGGCGAGCAACTTGTCGGCATTCTGACCGAAGCTGATTTCTTGAAGTATGTTAAGCGCGCACTGCAGCAGCGAGAGCTCGACTAAAAACCCGAGGTTGAAACGCCGCTCAAGAAGTCACTCGGGTTAAGCTGCTTGCGCCTCGACGACGCTTAGGTAATCAAACAAACCACACGACTCAACTCGTCAGCCTCTTCGGAGCTAGCAGCCCGCCCGAAAACTCATTCCACGCGGGAGGCCGAGCTTCCTTCGCCCAGCGCCCGGCGAAACCTCGAAGTATGACCAATACACCTTCGATTCGCCGGGGGCACTGGACTCCGGGGGAAATGGGCTCG
>CAYZYD010000266.1:0-6191 GCA_964482505.1 uncultured Planctomycetia bacterium
GCTTCAGGAAAGGGACGCCGCCTGATCACTCGGAACACAACATTTGACAGTTACCCGGCTTCAACGATGAAAGAGGGGGGCTCATAGATGGCAACTGCATGGGGCGCAATCCAGTTGTTTGGTAAGCCAATCATGCGAGGTTAGGAGGCTTTGCTTTTTAAACGTGAGTCCCCTATGGTTCGTCTGAAAGTTTCGGCATTGGTCGTTTGAGATTTGGCTTGCCCGTCACTGCGTTCGGTCCGAAGTCTGGCCGTCGAGCCAGCGCGACCGGAATGTTTTTGAGTGATTCAACCGAAGAAGGAGGAATCATGGCTTATGTGATTACCGAGAAGTGTACGGCTTGCGATGCTTGTCGACCCGTCTGTCCCACGAAGGCGGTCGAGAAGGACGATCCGATCTACAAGATTCACGAGAATGCGTGCAACGATTGCGCGGACGTGATGGGTGGGCCTCGGTGTGTGCCTGTCTGTCCCGAAGCGGGCGCCATTCTCTTTAAACCCGTCGCTTAGCGCGGGCCCTGCGTTCGTGGCGCCCACAGTTTGGAAGCTTTGGCGGGGAAGGGCGTCTCGAGCGGCTACGAGGCTTGAGATATCGAAGGGCGAGTTGACTCGCGGTTTGCGCTCGACCGGGGCGCGCTCACTCGGGTTGTGACGCGCGCGTTTGCGTCGAGCTGCGATTTGCGTCTGAGGTATCGCTCGCACTGGCTGCTGCGTTGATAACCGAGCATGATGCCGAGAATAAAATCCTGCTCGGGAGTCAGCTCGGAAAGCGCGTCGACTTGGAACTCTCGGACCACTTCAACGCACTCGGTCTTACCGAAGAAGACGTTGATCTTACCTTCTCCGATGGCGCGAATGAGAAAGTCGACTCCCTCGTGCTCGAGCTCCTTTTCGAGGGCCAACCTCTGGTCGGCCGGGGCCGTGAACAGCGCTAAGTCTCTGAGCCCGCGACTCAGCTCGTAGATCATGTGGTAAAAAACGTCCAAGGTGTCTTCTCCTAGAATCCCTGATTTCGGGGGTGCTAATGGAGTAAGCCATCGTTTGATTGGTATGTCAATCAACTGCTTTGAGGTTAGAATATCTGAGTTCCGTGATGGCGCCGTATGTATCAACAAATAAGGGGTTTAGGGGTGTTTGGGATCCGCCAGATAGGCTCGAGATCCTGTAGCGTCGGCCACCTTCTCATCGGTCCGCTGACGCGGGGTGACTCAACCGCTATCAGGTTTGCCCGTCTCCCCGCAGTGACTTCGAGTCGATATTGGACCGCGCTGAGCCCCGCCGGCGTGCGTCGGCGCTTGTGATACGGTGACAAAGCAAACGGTGGCCTTGGTTCAGCGACTCGATATTGCCAACGTTGATCGGAAAGACGTTTCGGGGTGGGTTATATTTTTGGCGACAACCGACGCTGCGACCCCCGAGATATGAGGCCGCTGCGAACGCGACAAGGTGATCTGAGTTGCGGGATCGTGATCGTGGTGCGCTTGTACAGCCACTTCGTCGATCGCCTTACTCACCTATCCTCAGGGACGTTGCGGACTGTGACCCCAAGTCAGTCATGAGCCGTACTGGTTAGAAGTCGCGAGGGGTCGCCAGCCAAGAAGACGGGGCGGATTCGACCCGAGACGATATGGATACTGTCAGCGGCGTCTTCAGTCTTCACGGTGATGGGCTTGTGAAAAGGGGAGCGCTTTATAGCCGCATCCGGCGACTTGAGCTGTCCCAGTCGAGCCAGAGTTTGCCGTCGAAATAGGTATGGCCGGCTGGGTCGAGGCCGGTCTCGATCTCCTGGATCTCGCGGTGAACATTCTCAAATGGTTTGATAACAGGCTGGCGTCCGTGGCGGTAGGACTGCTCAGCAACAACGAGGCGATAGGCCTTGTTGAGATCGAGGGCGCGTCGACGGCTCGGGGTGATGAGGGAAGTGATGTCGCTTCCGCGACCACTCGCTTTGAGAACGAGATCGCGGTTGAGTTGGCCGCCCGCAAAGAAGCGCGCGCGGATCTCGGGGTTGGCTCGAAACTCGTCGCCGCCGCCGGCCCTTTCAAAGTAGGTCAAGATCTCGGGCTCTGAATGGCCGTACTGGGGGACGTCGCGAATGCCGCGTAGGTCTTGGGGACGCCAGCCGTCGGCTCCAGGGACTTTACGCGGGAGCGTGAAGGTGCTATCGACACCGACCGAGAGAGCGGAATGGCAGCCCATGCAGTAAAGGGTCTCCTCCTTGGTTTGCAATCTCAAGGCGCCGCGTTCGTCTTCGATAAACCCTTGGAAGCGCCAGCCGAGTTTGCTGTAGAGCCCGCGCACGGGGTTGCCGTCGTACCGAGGGAGTTCGCCGCGATCCTTTTCGCGCTTCTCAAAGTCGTAGGCGATCTTGAGTTGATCGCGGCTCAAGTAGGCGTACTTCTGCGAATAGCGGAGCTCTTTGAGCCGGACCGAGAGACCATTACCCGTGTCGGGGTCGAGATAGCGAACGGTGTGGAGAAACTCGGTTCCGAGCGGGTAGACCAACCGCTCGACCCGGTGAGACTGGGCGGCTCCCGCGTAATGGTCGGGGAGTTGTTTGACGATTTGCGCGGTCGCGAGCTTACCGTCGAGGTCGAGATCAAAGCCGAGGAGTGTCTCGGAGACGGGTTCGATTCGTCGCGGGATAAAGCTCTCACCTGGTGGGCTTGCGATCGCCGCCTCGAGGATAGCAAAGTTGAGTTTGTAGATTTCTCGCGAGGGCGAGCCGTCGCTCTTGGTTCGAAAGGCCTCCGGTAACCGGATCATCACGTCGTCGGGGGCGCCGTTCGTCGGCCAGAAAGTCCCGAGAAAGGGTTTGAAGCGGATCGCTCGCCAGCCGCTGCCGTCGACGGCAAAACCCTCGGAGTCAAAACCGCGCTGGAGGTCGAGGTCGGGCGTGTACCCCGCATAACGCTCGTATGTCTTGAGCACGTCGCCCAGTCCTGTGTAGTTATCCTCACGGATATAACTCAGAATCTCGTCGTCGCTGATCGCCTCGAGCTCCTCGCTGCGGTCCTTGTGGAGATTCGACCAACGGTTGAGACGTCCCAAGCTCGAGAAAGCGTACTCGCGTTGAAGGTCGCGATCGTCGAGATAGTTCGGCGCCGTCGGTTCGGTGTGACAAACCCAACAAGGGTTGTAGCGTCCTTCGGTCTTGGTGTAGCAAGCGGGTGGTACCGTCGCCTCGGGATTGAGAACAAGGGCGTCTTGAGTCGCGCGCTCGAACGGTCTAAAGACGAGATCGCCGGGACGGTTGAGCGTCGTGAACCCGATTAGAAGGGGAAACGTGATAAGTGCCGCTAAGGAGAGTCGCAGGGGCATCGGTAGTCGTTCTCTTTAGAAGTATGACGCAAGTGGGCGAGGGGGCTAGCCAAGCAGCCCGTTGAAAAAATCGACTCGGCCACGAAGTCGATCTTCCCTCGCTCTCGTGGCTCGAGTGCCCACGAATATTTAAGGCCGAAAACGTCCAGCGGCCAAGATAGCAAGAGAGCAGAGTAGCCCCACCCTTCGAAGGTTTGGCCACTCTGCTCGCGTGATTCGCAGAGAGGAATCGAGCTCTACTGCGGAATGACGGTGAAGCGCGAGACGACTTCGGGCACGCGTTCGAGAATCGTCGGGTCCGCTACGAGCTCGGCTTCGCTGTAGAAGTCGATGCCGTAGGTCGTCACCGTGAGCTCTTGCGTCGTCGCGTCGATCTCGAACTCAGACCAACCGTAGGTGTGCAGGTTGACAAAGGAACCCACTTCCACGGTGTGGTTGACGGGAGAGCCCGTCAGTCCGATCGGATCGTACGCGAGCAACGCCAGTTGTTGGTTGGTCAAAGTTTCGATGAAGGCGTCTTGACCCGGACGTGGTAGTGATTCGTAGAACGCGACTTCGGGGGGAGTGACAAGTCCCGCCGCCGCGGCGAGAGCGACCACGGTGGGACCAAAGGGTGCATCGAAGGCGACCGATCCCGTGGAGATTTCAAAGGCGCCGGTCGTCATCTGAGCTTGCCCCGGACCCAACTGGTAGGTGAGGTTGTTGATCAGCTGGCCGTGGATGTCCGCCGCGACGAACACAACGTTATTGATGCCATTTGTCTCGATGAAGTCGAGCAGGAAGGTCCGCTCGGCCGCATAGCCCTCGAAACGATCTTGACCGGCAAGGACGCCGAGGTTTTGGATTGGCTCCGGTACAAAGACGAATTTCCAAGTGACACCCGCCGCCTGCGCAGCGGCGAGATCGGTCGTGAGGTCGGTCAGTTGCGCCTGCCCCAAGAGCGTGCGGGTTGGATCGAAGGCTGCGATCAAAAATTGCGAGACTTCGGTCAAGTCACTGATATTGACGACTGGGGGGAGTTGTTGGTCGCGGAAACTGCGGGTGTCGAGGACGTGGATCGAAGCGTCGCTACCAAAGGTCCGGTTTCGGTAGAGCTTGCGGCGGTTTTCGGTGCGGGGGTCGCCGGTCGCACCATAAAACTCATCCGCGATCGGGTTGTTCTCCTGGAAGGCTTGAAGACCGTTATTAAAAAGCGGAGTCTCGTTGATAAACGACTCCGTAGTAAAAGTGAAACGGGGATCCGTTCCGGTGGCAGCCCCACCCGCGAAGTCGTTGGTGACTTCGTGGTCATCGATCGTCGCGAAGATCGCGGTCGCCGAGCGAAGCGCTCGCCAAGGATTTGAACCGAAGCTGTCGGCGTAGACCTCGCGCTGCTTGAGACGGAACTCGGTCAGCGTTTCGGCCTGCGGCTCTTGAAGTGCGGGGGAGGGGAAGTCGGCGTAGACGGTATCGCCGTGCAGAAGAAAGAAGTCGAGGTTGCGCTCGACGGTGTTGGCGATCGAAGGGTAGGGGGCGAGCTCGCCGCGCCAGTCACCCGAGACCCCGAAGCGGAGGCCAGTATTCGAACCGAGCGCCGCGGGCGTGCGGAATTCGCCAATCACGGGTAGGCCGTTCGCCGTCGCTCGGTAGAAATACTGAGTGCCGGCGGTTAGGCCGTCTACGAGCATCTTATTCGGTTGGAGTTCGTCGACGATCGTGAGATTGAAACTGTCTACTGTGCTCGCGAAACCGGCGTCGGTCGAGACCTCGACGAGCACGTCGCCGACAAAGTTACTCCGGACCCAGATATAGACCGAGTCTTGAGTGACGTCGCCCGCGGAAAGCGAAAGCCCGGTGGTTGAGCAGACGGCGAATTCGAGACAGTTGAGATCGTCCTCGGTGGTATCGGGACCGCAAGCGAGAGTGGGGCTCAACGGGGCCGGGCCGCTTTGGAAGAGAAAGTTGAGTCCGTAGAAAACGTCGTCGAGTCCGATCAAGCCGTCGTCGTTGAGATCGCAGGCGTCGAGACAGGTCACTTGCCCAGACACAAACTGATAGTTGAGATTGGTGACCACGTCACCGAGTTCGAGGCTACCGTTAGCGTTGCAATCCCCGCGCAGAAAGATGCCGCTCGCCGCTTGGGCGTTCGAACCGGTAAGTGCAATCGCCAAGCAGAGCCAAAGTAGGGTTCGATTCACAATCAAGTCTCCTGAAGAAGTGGCTTTAGAAACGTCGGGCACCCCGGATCAAAATCGACGTTCGTGAAGCGACCGAGAAGAACGCGATAAAGATCGCCCCCGAGCCCGCTCATTTTCGCGGGGGCCATTCGATATCGAGCCAAACCGCCCGGTGGTCTGAGAACTCGATCTCTTCCACCCCAGGTTCGCCCGGAACGGGCCAGAAAACTCCGGCGTCGCGCACGATGAGTTGACGACTCGGTAGCACGTAGTCGACGCGGAGATTGCCCGAAGGCTGTGGATTGCGCTCGGTAACTTCGTCGGAGAAGTCGCTCGTATCGAGTTCGGGGAGTCCGAGATGGGTCCAGTTGGCGCCACCGTCGCGTGCCCCCGCCCCGATCCCGCCCCGCGACGCGGGTCGCGGATCGTCCCCAAAGGCGGGGTGATCGAGAAGCTGTGAGATCGCGCCCTCTCGGCTATCCCCGTCTCGAGGATCGGCATTCAGATCGCCAATAACGACAAACGCACTTCCCGGGGCGAGTCCCCCTCGTCGACCTTCATCGTCGACAATCCACGAAGCCTCGGAATTGCCGGCCGAGACATACTCCCGCCAAAACCGAATCTCATCGTAGTTACGTCGCCCATTGCGGTCCTCGGGCCCGTCGAAGACGGGCGGCGTCGGATGCGAAGCCAACAGGTGAAGCGTTTCGTCGCC
>CAYZYD010000267.1:0-6177 GCA_964482505.1 uncultured Planctomycetia bacterium
GGCATCGTCGGCCTCCCCAACGTGGGCAAGTCCACTATCTTTAATGCACTCACGTCGTCGGGTCAGGCGGAAGCCGCAAACTTCCCCTTTTGCACGATCGAACCCAACCAAGGGATCGTCGACGTCCCGGACGAACGCCTCGAGAAGATCGCAGAGTTCATCCCTCCCCAAAAGGTTATCCCGACCACGATGACCTTCGTCGATATCGCGGGCCTCGTCAAAGGCGCCGCGCAAGGGGAAGGCCTCGGCAACCAATTCCTCGCCCACATCCGCGAGACTCAAGCGGTAGCTCATGTTGTCCGCTGCTTCGAAGATGACAACGTCACGCACGTCGACGGAGTCGTCGATCCGACCTCCGACATCGAAGTGATCGAAACCGAACTCGCCCTCGCAGATCTCGAAACCGTGACCAAGCGGAGCCAAACCCTGGCCAAGCGCTTGCGCAGTGGCGATAAAGATATCCCCAAGATCCTCGAGGTACTCGAGCGTCTCAAGATCGAACTCGATCAAGGCCACAGCGTTCGCAGCGTCGACCTCAACCGCGACGAGCTCCCCCGCATTCGAGACCTGCAGCTCCTGACCGCCAAACCCTGCATGTTTCTCGGCAACGTCGACGAATCCGTCATCGCGACTCCCGACGACAGCCCCCACTACCGTCAACTTCGCGAGTATGCCGACCGGGTAGGCGCGAAGACGGTCGCGATTTGCGGAAAGATCGAAGCGGAGCTCACAGAGCTCAGCGGTGATGAGCGCGCCGAGTTTCTCGCCGATCTCGGTCTCTACGAACCGGGGCTGAATCGCGTTATCCAAGCGGGCTACGACCTGCTCGGACTCGCGACTTACTTCACGGCCGGAGAGAAGGAGGTGAGAGCCTGGACGATCCCCGACGGCGCCACCGCTCCCGAGGCGGCCGGAGTCATCCACTCCGACTTCGAACGCGGCTTCATCAAGGCCGACGTCTACCATTTTGACGACCTGATGAAGCACCGAAGCGAACAGGCCGTGAAGGAGGCCGGGGCGATGCGGCTTGAGGGCAAGAACTACGTCGTTAAAGACGGGGATATCATGCACTTCCGCTTCGCGGTTTAAGCCTCGAGACGAGCAAATTAATCTGCGTCCCCCCCTGGCATCGAGGTCGGGGCCCTTTTATGATTCTGGGCTTTCCGGTTCTGCGGGGGACCCGCGAATACCCCCATGCGGACATGAAGCTCCGCATGAACGCTGATCAGGCCTTATCGGTCGCGGCAGAACCACCGTCGTAACACTGATACCGGCGTTCTCAGGGCAAGCCGTGCTCTCGTGGACTCAGGCGCAGCATGTTGCTCGTGAGATGGCAGCGTCGCGGCGGGGCTCCTCTTTCGCGATGAGGGCTTGTCAATGGCATGCCGTTCTCGCGGCGGTGCACACTCAACTTTGGTTAGTCAGTACTCAAGCGGCAGCATAGCCTCGCGGCGACCAGCGAGCTTGGGACCAAAAAGCGACGACTCGATTCGCTTTTTTGAAGTGTTTGAATCGACAGAAAAGCAATCACCATGTCTGAACAACTCACTCAAAAACTCCAGGAGCACGCCCAACTCGGGACCAAACTAACGACCGAAGTCGGCAAAGTGCTCGTCGGTCAAGAAGCGATGATCCAGCGGCTGCTGACCGCCCTGCTCACGGGTGGTCACGTCCTCCTCGAAGGGGTCCCCGGACTCGCGAAGACTCTCGCCGTCTCCTCGCTCTCAAAGGCGATCAATACGGGCTTCTCTCGAATTCAGTTCACCCCGGACATGCTACCGGCCGACGTCATCGGAACCGAAATCTTCAACCCCAAAGAGGGGACCTATTCGATCAAGAAGGGTCCGATCTTCTCGAACCTCATCCTCGCCGACGAGATCAATCGGGCTCCCGCCAAAGTCCAAGCGGCACTCCTCGAAGCGATGCAGGAGCGCCAAGGCACCATCGGCACCGAGACCTATCCGCTCGAAGAACCCTTCCTCGTCCTCGCGACCCAAAACCCGGTCGAGCAGGAAGGGACCTACCCGCTCCCCGAAGCCCAAGTCGATCGATTCATGCTCAAGGTAGTCGTTTCCTATCCATCAAAAGAAGAGGAGCGAAAGATCCTCGACCGGATGGCGAGCGGCCAGCCGATCCCCCAAGTCGAAGTGGTGACGAGCCCCGAGGAGATTTTCGAGGCGCGTGCGATCGTTCAAGAGATCTTCGTCGACAATAAAGTTCGCGATTACATCGTCGATCTCGTCCAGGCGACACGCGACCCCAAAGCGGCGGGGGTAGCCGAGCTCGAAGGGATGATCGAGATGGGGGCGAGCCCGCGCGCCTCGATCAGCCTGATGAAAGCCGCCAAAGCGAGCGCGTTCCTCCAGTCGCGAAGCTACGTCACCCCGCACGACGTCAAGTCGCTCGCGCTCGACGTCCTCCGGCACCGCGTCGCCCTGAGCTACGAAGCCGAAGCCGAGGGAAGAACCCCCGAATCGATCATCGGTAAGCTGCTCGAAACTGTCCTGGTTCCCTAAGACCGTCTGGCCGCAACCAACATGCTAGCAAAAGAGATCATCCGACGAGTTCGTGAGATCCAAGTTCGGACCGGCCGCCAGGTAGCCGACGTGCTGGCGGGTGAGTACGTTTCGGTCTTTAAGGGTCGCGGGATGGAATTCGATGAAGTCCGCCCCTACATTCCGGGCGACGATATCCGTACGATCGACTGGAATGTCACTGCCCGCGTGGGTAGCCCTTACGTCAAACGTTTCGTCGAAGAGCGACAGCTCACCCTCAACCTCATCGCCGACGTCTCTCACTCTCAAGACTTTGGCAGCGTGCAAAAGTCAAAGCGAGAAGTAGCGGCCGAGTTCTGCGCACTCCTCGCCTTTTCGGCCATTCGCAATGACGACAAGGTCGGTCTGACCCTCTTCCACGACGGTGTCGAACAGTTTATCCCACCACGCAAAGGCCAGAAGCACGCGCTTCGAGTCGTCCGCGAAGTCATCGCGCACGGCGAAGAGCCTCCCGAGGTGGAGCGCGAAAAGCGGGCGGCGGGTCGACGCCGGTTTTGGCGTTTTCTCAAACTCCGCGGGAAGAAGCTGCGTCGAGGAACCAGTATCTCGAGCGCGCTTGAGTTTATTCTCAAGGTCAATACGCGCCGCAGCGTCTGCTTCGTCGTCAGCGACTTCTTCGATAGCGGTTACGAAGACGCCCTCCGCGCCGCCAATCGAAAACACGACGTCATCGCAGTGCTTATCACCGACCCACGCGAACTCGAAGTTCCCAGGGTCGGTCTCGTCACCCTCGAAGATGCCGAGACGGGTCGCCGCAGACTATTCGACACCTCGTCACGTTCGTTTCGAGAAACATACGGGCGACTCGCCGAAGAGCGCACCGCGAGTCTCAAAGCGCGATTCCTCGGCGCCGGCATCGACTTTATCCAAATCGATGCCTCCGAATCGGTCGTCGATCCACTCGTCCGGTTTTTTAGAATGCGAGAGAGGAGACGAAGACGGTGAGACGATTCCCCACGTCACTGCTCCTTCTGCTCTTGTTCGCGCTTCCGTTAAAAGCTCAGAGCGAAGATTCTGAACTGACGGCTTCGGCCGCGCTCGAAACTACGCGCGAACGCGGTCCGGTCAAACTCTCGGTCGAGCTGCGGCCCGAAGAGCCCTCGATCGGGGATCCTCTCGAACTCACTTTGATTATCGATTACGAACAAGGCGTCGAGATCATCCCGCCCGGTTTGGCCGAGAGTATCGGTGAATTCGAATTCTCGAGCCTACCCACCCGGACTACTGAGTCCCTCGAGGACCAGCGCAAACGGCTCACGCGCAAGTACGAACTCAAGGCGCCGCCCTCAGGAATCCACGCAATCCCCCCGATGCTCGTCGAATTCCTCGATCGTCGCCCGGGCAAGAAACTCGCCCCCGACGGTGAACCCGCCTACGAGATACTGAGTGACCGGCTCGAGTTCGAAGTGAACTCGGTCCTCCCCGCCTCCGAGCCCTTCGCGCTGAAGCCCGAGTACGGCGAACTCGAACCGCTCCCCGAGCCCTCCCCTCCCGTCTGGCCCTGGTTCGTCGGCGCGGGAATAGCGTTGCTCGTCGCTTCGCCCTTCCTAGTGCGTGCGTGGCAGCGCTACCAACGCTTACGCCGCCGTCGCAGCGCTTACGACATCGCCAAACAGCGACTCGGTAAGTTGCTGTCGGGTGAGTTTCCCTCGGGCGACGCCGTCGACCGCTTCTACGTCGATTTGAGCGGTATTCTGCGACGCTATCTCGAAGATCGTTTCACCCTGCGCGCCCCTGAGAGTACGACCGAGGAGTTCCTCGTCGAAGTCTCCGAATCGAAAAGTCTCACGGACTCCCATCAGCGGATCTTGCGCGACTTCTTGCGCAGCGCGGACCTTGTCAAGTTTGCGAGCCACCGCCCCGAGGAATCGCAGATTCGCGAGTCGATCGCGATGGTCGAGGGTTTTGTCGAAGAGACTCGCGAAAACGCGCCCCTACTCGAGACCGACGACGACGAATCGCCAGAGAGGAGGGCCAGTGCTTGAGAATCTCGAGTTTCGCGATCCCTGGTTTCTGCTCGTCGGGTTGATCGCGCCGGTCGTCTTCTGGCTTGCGCGCAAGCGCCGAAACGCCCTCATCTTCTCGACCCTCAGTGTCGCGAGCCTCGCCCCGAGCGGACTTCGAGTTCGATTGGTTGCCCTCCCTGCCCTGCTCTACGCCGTCGCTACTCTCGTACTCGCGGTCGCGCTCGCCGGGCCACGCACCGGCGATGCCACCTCGCTCGTCCAACGCGACGGCATCTCGATAATGCTTGTGGTCGACCGCTCGGGCTCGATGAAGATCATCGACATGGATCTCGAAGATTCGAATTCGAGACTCGAAGTCACGCGCGAGGTCGTCGCCGACTTTGTCCGCGGACGCTCTGCCGACCTCGTCGGTCTCGTCGCCTTCGACCACTACGCGAGCACACTCTGCCCCCTCACCCTCGACCACGCTAACTTGGTTCAGATTGTCGAAGGTCTCGATTTTTCGCCGATCGAAGATGAACGGGGGCGGACCGCGATCGGCGACGGAATTACGGTCGCTTGCGATCGTTTGCGTCAGCAGGAAGCCAAATCAAAGGTCATCGTGCTCTTGACCGACGGCGACTCGAACGCGGGAGTCGATCCGCTCGCCGCGGCCAAATTTGCGAAGGATTTGGACATCCGCGTCTACACGATTGGCTTGGGCAATGAGTCGGGCGAAGCCTATATCGAGGTCAGCAACCCGCGCACCGGCAAGAAGAGTTACCGGCGATTGAACCGACGTGAGATCGCCCGGATCAACCCCGAGGTGCTGAGCCAGATTGCCGAAGATACCGGCGGCAAGTACTTCAAAGCCACCGATCGTGAGGGGCTCGAGGAGATCTACGCCGAGATCGACTCGCTCGAGCGCAGCGAGGTCACCGAACTCAAATACATGGAGTACCACGAGCACTACTCGTGGTGGGTGGTCGCGGGCCTCGGCCTGGTGGCCGTGGCGAGCCTGAGCTCGTCAACTCTACTGAGGAGGTTGCCATGAACGACTTTGTTTGGGCGGCACCCGAGTGGGCCAACGCCTTCTGGTTCGTACTCGCTCTCGGCGGAATCCTCGCTTGGTTTGAACTGCGCGGCAATTCGCAGCTCGACCGCTTCTTATCTCCGCGAATGCAGAGACGACTCGTCGACAAACGCTCGCTCGCCCAGCGATTCATCACTCTCGCTGCACTGATCGTGACCATGACCGCACTCGTCGCCGCACTCGCCCGCCCCCAGTGGGGGCTCGAATACGTCGAGGCGCCCCGCGTCGGAACCGAATTGATGATCTGTCTCGACGTTTCAAAGTCGATGCTCGCCGAAGACGTCGCCCCGAACCGGCTCGAACGCGCGAAGACCGAAGTCCTCGATCTCCTCCCCCTTCTCAAGGGAGACAAAGTCGGTCTGATTGCCTTTGCGGGAAAGGCGACGGTTCTCTGCCCCTTGACCGTCGACCATGGGTTCTTGCGCAAAGTCATCCTCGACGCCGGTCCCCAGAGTACCCAACTCGGTGGCACCAACCTCGCGGCCCCACTCAAGAAGGCGGTCCGGGGCTTTGGTGAAGTTGGCGAGCTCTCGCGCGCAATTCTGCTCTTCACCGATGGTGAAGATCACGACGAATACGCCGT
>CAYZYD010000268.1:0-6173 GCA_964482505.1 uncultured Planctomycetia bacterium
CAAATCCCGTTTAGCTCGCGCACAAGGCCTTCTGCCTCTGAGGCCCTATCACTCTAACTCTCTCATTAAGTCTCACACCATAGACCTCCACTCGTCCGAAAATCGACGAGTGAGCCGCCGAAAGTGAGTTAGTGAGACAGTACGAGCACCAGCCCCTAGTGTAATCCCCGAGACCGCCCGAGCCTACCCAGCTTCGCTCGCGCCTTCGAAATTGACGCGTTAACTCTTGATAAGCCGGGCCAGCGCGGCGGGGATTTCGAGGTGTGCATGAGGACCGTCGTCACGGCCATGCCCCGTGTTCCAGAAGATCACGGGATCTTGCTGGCTGGCGACGGCGGCGTAAAGCGACTTAGCGGTGTAGCTCGGATCGAGACGGAGGCACTCGAGGCTCTGGGCCCGATGCTGAGTTTCGAGCACGGCCTGAGTTGTGCGACCGTAACCCGGCTCGTAGCAATCGTGGTCCCATTCGATGTTTTGAGGATGAGTCGGCAGCTCAGGCGTATGCCCGCGCAAGAGTTCGGCGAGTTCGCTCCAATGTCGACCGACTCTCGCTTCGTTGGTGTAGGTCGAGTCGACCACGCGAACCGCGACGACCCGAAGGGGGAGCTGGGCTAGATAGAGGCCAACTGCGAGCCCCACCGCAGTTCCCACGGTTCCGATCGGAACGTAGATCGCTTTCGGTTGCGGCAGCTCCCCCGCTTTGATTTGGCACGCGAGTTCAAACGCGGCGTTCACAATACCGAGCGACCCCACCGCGGAAGTTCCGCCCGCGGGAATCCGGTAGGACGTGTCGGGATCTTCGTCGTACCAGTCTTGAAAACAGGTCGCAGCTAACTCCGCCCGGGTAGGAGTTAAATGGGCCCCGGAGTGAATGAGTCGCTTGAGGTTGGACTCGGCGATATTCGTATGAGGTTGAGGTAAGAGGGCGCAAGTCACTTCGAAGCCAAACGCTTGACCATAAACCGCAGTAGAGACGGCGTGATTTGATCCCGCAAAGCCGATCGTAAAGAGGCGACGCTTTCCCTGAGCCCGCGCCTCGCCGAGGAGGAATTCGAGCTTGCGAACCTTATTACCACCGAAGAGGTCGCCGGCGTAGGCGTCGTCCTTGAGATAGAGGCCGCGGCTCGGCGCGAGCCGGGAGAGCCGCCTTACTGGAGTCGGCAACTCCGCCAGGGGTAACCTCGGATGGACCTCCGCGAGACTTGGGATGGCTCGAAGTAGCGGGAGCTCCACCACGCGAGTTTACGCCTGCGTGAGTCGGCGAGTCGTCTCGACGAGGCTCTCGGCGACGCCTTGAACTCGGTCGCGTTCGCTATCGTTTGTGAGTTCACCCTCTGAGAAGGCTTCGTGAGCTTTGGCGAGCGCCGCCTGTTCAGGGATCACGTGAACACCGATATTGCCGAGGATTGAGCGTACGTGCACCAAGCCCCGTAAGCCTCCGAGGCCGCCCGGTGAGGCGGCGAGCAGGCCAGCTACTTTGCCCTGGAAGGCTGACAGCGACGACTCGCCATCAAACGGTCTCGAACACCAGTCGATCGTATTCTTGAGTAATGGCGTAATCGAGCTATTGTACTCGGGGCAGGCGATCAGAAATCCGTCGTGCGACTTGAGCACGCCGTGCAAATTCTTAGCTGCCTCGGGAAAGCTATCGGATTCGAGATCTTGGTTGAAGAGAGGCAGGTCGTAGTCTTTGAGATGGAGCAGCGTCACTTCAGCTCCGGCTTTCTCGGCGAAGCGAGCCGCTACCGAGACGAGAGCAAAGTTAAAGGACTCGCGGCGCGTACTACCGGCAAAGGCGACAATCTTGGGTGAAGGCATTGAGGCTCCTTGGTTTTCTGATCGAACTCAGCGGTCAATGCTTTACACGCTAGCGACTCCGCATTTTGTTGACTAGAGGTCCGACCGGAAAGTGCAGTTGACTAGGATGGGGACCACGGCGATCGAGTTGAGATTGCGAAAACGTAGGCGAATTGGTGGATTCGCCGAGGCTTTCGCAACTCGAATCGAGCGTCGTGGGCGCCGCCCTCGTCGACTCTGACTTTTCGGCCGGGCCTCTACTAAGGGCCGACCCGACCGTCGTAGATGACTTGGCCCGCGACGACGGTCATCAAACAGCGCACTTTGGGGATCTGGTCGAGGTCGATCTCAAAGAGATCACGGTCGAGAATCGTAAAGTCGGCGGCCTGACCCACCGCGATTCGACCACGCCAATCCTCTTGGAATGCTGCGTAAGCCGACCATTCGGTTAGCATCAGGAGCGCTTCCTCGAGTTTGACGGATTGCTCGGGATGCCAGTGGGGAGCCTGAAATCCTTCGAGGTCACGACGCGCTGTCGCCGCGTAAATTTCGACGCGCGGGTCGCCCGCCTCGACGGGCGCGTCGGAACCTCCGGGGACTTTACTGCCGAGATCGATCAGCGAACGCCAGGCGTACGCGTAACGGAGTCGCTCGGCTCCGATGCGCCGTTTGGCGAAGTGGAGATACGTGATTGCGTGAGACGCTTGCATCGACGGGATAACTCCGAGTTCGGCGAATCTTGGCAGGTCCGCAGGATTCAAGATCTGTGCGTGTTCGATCCGAAGTCGCGGATCGGGGACCTCTCGAGCATCGCTCGGGATGCGGTGGAGCGCGTCTTCATAGAGATCGAGGACATGCCGATTGGCGTGATCGCCGATTGCGTGAACTTGTACTTGAATCCCTTTGATCAGAGCGTGATCGAGCATCGCGATGAACGGAGCGTCGAGGTGAAAGTTGAGCAGACCGCGGTTATCTGACTCGGGACCGGCGAGCTCCGGGTCGACGTAGGGCTCGAGCATCGCAGCGCCGCCCGATCCGAGAGCGCCGTCGTAGCTCACCTTGATAGAGCGTCTCGTGTATCTCGATCCGCGCTGCAAGCCGACCGGACCCTCTTCGAGCAAGGTGTTGGCATCTTCACCGGGACCGTAGATCGCATTGTAGACCCGGAGAGGAATCTCACCGCTCTCGACGAGTGACTCGATAAGGCGTGCCTCGCGCATAGTCGTGCCCGCGATCTGGATTGCGGTCCAGCCCCGTCGGGCGTAATCGCGGGCGCCGACGATGAGGGCTTGGCGCAACTGGTCTTGGCTCCGCTTGGGTATTTTTCGCTCGACGAGAATCTGGGCCGCGTCGACCACGAGTCCGGTGAGTTGCCCCTCGGAATCGCGCGCGAATTGACCGCCCGGAGGAGCCTCGCTTTCAGTCGTGATTCCCGCGATTTCGAGGGCGAGGCTGTTGGCGACTCCGGCGTGACCGTCGACACGCTTGAGCCAGACAGGGTGGTCGGGGCAGATGGCATCGAGATCGAAGCGCGTCGGAAAAACAGGGGGATCCCACTCGCTTTCGAGCCAGCCGCGCCCAACGATCCAGCCGCCGTCGGGAGTCTCGGCGTGGCGCTCAGAAACTCGCCTCAAGAGATCCGAGAGGCTTTCTGTCCCTTTGAGGTTGAGCGAGAGCAACTCTTCACCGACGCCCGAGAGGTGCATATGAGAATCGGAGAAACCCGGATAGATCGTCGCCCCTTCGAGTCGTATCACTTCGGTCTCAGGGCCAGCGAGCCGCAGGACTTTGCGTTCGGATCCGACGGCGGTAATCCACCCCCGGTCGATCGCAACCGCAGTGGGGATCGAGTCACCGGCCGCATCGGAACCGGTGATGATACGGTCGGCGATCAGGATGCGCTCGGGAGCTGGAGCCTTCTCAGTGATATGGCAATTCGTAACAAAGGCGAAGCTGACGCAGAGAAGAACAAACGTCAGAAAGGGAAAATGACGAGAGAGGGGTTTCACCATGAATCTGAGCAACCTTATGTTGTTTGAGCCCGGTGCCTCGGCGAGGTCGGGTGCCTGGCCGAGTTTCTGGGGCGTCGACTATCCGATCCCGTGTCGGTAGCTCAGATATCGAGCTTCTGGGGATCTTCAGCCTCAGGACTTCGCCATCGAGCCAGGATATTGAAATCGAGCGACTTCGCAATCCCGTTAGGAACTTTGCAATCGAGCATGGCGGAGCCTTTGGAGGAGCGCGGAGGGCTCTTTAGTCTTATCCCAATCGAAGCGGCCTTACCAGCTGAAAGGTCGGTCATCGTTCATCGTCGGCGACTCCATGATCTCGCCGCCATACTCTCTCTATTCGGCGACACTCTCGGCCGAACCGGGATCACGCAAGGCTGAAATTCGAGATCAGATCAGATAACCTAAGTTCGGGAAGAGCGCTTTCGATTGGAGGCTTGAGACACGGGGCGGGCGAGTGTGCGTCCTATTGACACTGGCGACAATCAGTGGCGGTAGTTCACGCGCCCACTTTTTTGGCCCCGGAATAGCGTTACTCGGGAATAGGCGTTGCCCGGGAATTGCCTCGCCCGGCGTAGAGTTGCCCGAAGTAGCTTTTCGGGCGGGTTGCTCAAGCAAGGGTCACGGGTAGACACGATTTGAAAGGCCTCGAGCTTTTGAGAAATGGCGTAAGATTCGCGCTCGTCCTGATAGCACTGAGCTCGGTGGGGTGTTTCAACCTCGAACGATTTCTCGAGCGGGCGCGTCGCGAAGAGCTTAAAAAGCGACGCAAGCACATTCTCAAGCTCGAATCCAGAGTTCGTTCGATCCGAGACGAGCCAAACTCCGATCCGGATCGCGTGTTAATCGGCGAGTTTCTCAAGGAACGGTTTGAAAACGAGACCGACAATTTGATTCGATCTCAGGTGCTCGCGCTCGCGGTCCAGGGTGAGTACGGGTTTGCCGAGCAACTCCTCACCCAAGCCGCCCGCGATTCGAGCCACCGCCTGGTCCGGCTGACCGGGATCCAGTACTTGCGGGAGTACCAGATCGAAAAGCACCGCGATCTTCTTCTCGACGTCCTGGCCCGCGAGCAAGACCCGATCGTCAAGCTCGAGATATTGAGGACCATCGGCTTTGCAAATCCGGCGAATGCGGAGGAAGCGCGAGAGTGGGCGCTTCCGCTCCTGACGATTTTTCTCGACCGAACCGAAGGACAGCATCTTCGTGATCAGGCCTACTGGGCACTCGTCCGGATTACCGGATACGACTGGGCTCGCGAGGACGTACGTAAATGGGCAGAATACGGCAATCAGAGTTAGCGAAAGGGATCGGGGTGACAGCGCCCTTAGGCTCCGGTCTTTCGCCCGCATTATTCATGAGCCCGCTGCTGCGAAGTCGTCAGACGTCTTCTCGCGGCTTCACGGGGAGAGATACGATCCTCTTCCTTACGAGCGAACGCCTGACGACTTCTCGCGACGCGGTTCATGAACAATGCGGGTTAGCCGCCCGCCCGAAAAAATCGACTCGGCCACGAAGTTGATCTTCCTTCGCTGGGCATCTGCCGCGAAACGCGGGCGAGTTGCCAATGTCTGGTTTCGCGAGAGCCGCACGGGCCGCTAGCCATAAGACGAACTTGCAATTCACACCCATCGCTTCCGTGCCTAAGCGTCGTGCGTTAGAACGACATTTCGATATGAAAGTGACCCCGTGACTGAAAAGTCCTCGTCAGCAGATATCCCACCGGGCGGAAGCGAGACGACTCAGCCAGATCCCAGTCCGGAAGGCCGGAACACGCCTCGGCCCGCGGGTTTTCTGCTTGTCGCGCTCATCTCCTTTAAGCTGGTCGTGCTCGCGGGTGCCTCATATCTCCTGTTTTACCCGCTCGAAGCGCCCGGATTTCATCCGGTCTTCAGCGCTGTGGCGTTAGTGGGACTCGGGGCGATCCTCTGGCGCACTGAGCGGATCTTGATGGTGGTCAAGATCGCGGTCGGCGTCGGCTTAATTTTGGTGCTCTTCAAACGTCAAGAGTTCGATCTCTCTCAACTCAAAGAGATTCGCACCGGATGGCCCTACTTCCTCGCGGCTCAGCTGCTCTTTGCGACCGGGTTCTTTTTGACCACTCTGCGCTGGAAACTGCTTCTCAAATCGCTCGGGGTCGCGGTCACGTTTCGGTCGACGGTCTGGATGGCGATGAGTGGCATGTTCTTCAATCAATTCGCCCCCGGGGGGAACGGTGGCGATTTGGTAAAAGCGTACTACATCGCGCGGGAACACCCGGGCGCGCGGACTCGAACGGTCTTTTCGGTCCAGCTCGATCGGAACTAAGGTCTGACCGGGCTGATGCTACTCGGGGGAGACGCGCATGCGAAAAATTTCCAAAACGTG
>CAYZYD010000269.1:0-6152 GCA_964482505.1 uncultured Planctomycetia bacterium
ACTTCGTCTGACAACCCAGAAGCACGGCTCTGGTTCAACCGCGGTCTCATACTGACTTACGGCTTTAACCGCGGGGAGGCGGTGCGCTGTTTCAAACGAGCCGCCCAGGAAGACCCGCGCTTTGCAATGGCATGGTGGGGAATCGCCTACGCTTCGGGGCCCGATATCAATAAGACCACGCTCGAACAAGAGGAAGCTCGTCTCGCCTGGGAGGCGACCCAATCAGCGGTCGACCGCATCGACGGAGCCTCGGCGGTTGAAGGAGCCCTCGTCGACGCCCTTCAAAGCCGCTACGCCTGGCCTCAGCCCGAGACACGCATTAACCTCGACGCCGACTTCGCGACCGCGATGCGCAAGGTCTACGAGCGGTTCCCCGACGACGCTGACGTCAACGCTCTCTACATCGAATCGCTGATGACCTTGAGACCTTGGAAACTCTGGAACCGCGACGGAACCCCAGCCCCAGGAACCTTAGAAATCGTCGACCTGATCGAGAACGCGCTCGCTCGCTGGCCCGATCACCCGGGCCTCTGCCATTTCTATATCCACACGATGGAGGCCTCTCCCGAACCCGAGAAAGCGCTCAAAGCGGCCGACATCCTCAGGACGCGCATCCCAGGGTCGGGACACCTCGTGCATATGCCGTCTCACATCGATATTCGCACCGGGCGCTACCACGAATCCATCGTCGCTAACCGCCGCGCGATCGAGGTCGACAACCGGTACGCCGCCGTGCGCGGGGGGATGAACTTCTACACCTTCTACCGCGTCCACAACTACCACTTCCTCGCCTACTCAGCCATGTTCGACGGTCAACGCGAATTGGCGCTCAAAGCGGCGCGAGAACTAAAGCAGCAAATCCCCGACGAGCTGCTCGCCAACCTCACCGACTTCCTCGACGCGTTTGTGCCGATGGACTTTCACGTGCTCGTTCGGTTCGGCAACTGGGAAGAGATTCTCGAACAACCCGAGCCGGCCCAGTACCTCGTCTTCTCGCGTGCGATTCGCCACTACGCCCGCACGATCGCGCTCGCGACCCTCGGGCGCACCGAAGAAGCACAAAGCGAGCTCGAACAACTCGAACGCACCGCGGCCCTGATCCCCGAAACCCGGATCCTCTTCAATAACACCTGCCGCGACATCATCCGGATCGCTCGCAAGATGGCCGAAGGCGAACTCGAGTATCGCCGCGGCAACCACGAAACCGCGTTCAAACTCCTCAGAGAGGCGGTCCAGCTCGACGACGGCCTCAACTACGACGAGCCCTGGGGTTGGATGCAGCCGGCCCGCCACGCGCTCGGCGCGTTGCTCCTCGAACAAAATCGAGTCCAAGAGGCAGAGCGCGTCTATCGCGACGATCTCAACCGGAACCCCAACAACGGCTGGTCGCTTCACGGTCTCAGCGAATGCCTGCGCCGGCAGGACCGGGCCGAAGAATCCGAGAAGACCAAAGAGCAGTTCGCACGAGCCTGGAAACGAGCCGACGTCGAAATCGCGGCCTCTTGCTTCTGCCGAACCGGCACCGAATCGAGCCAAGACTAAGTGCTTTCGATCTGAGGCGGGTGAGATTCGGGCCCGTAGAACACCGCCGACGTGCGTCGTCTTGCGGTGGTTTACTCGCCCCGATATCGCCGGCCTCAATCGAGATCACTTTTGTGCGAGTGGTTAAGGTCGAATCAACTCGGGGAGTCGAGTCTTGATTCGGCTCGCGACCTGTTCGCACTCGGCCACGCTGGGAACGAGTGCGAGTCGCACGTAATGGCGACCCGCTTCGGTCTGACCGAGCGCGCTCCCGGGGAGGGTGACGGCGGCGATCTCAGGATCGAGGAGCAACTCGGCGAAGGTCACGCCGTCGAGTCCCTCGGGCGCACGCTGCCAGAGGTAGAGCGCCGCTTCGGGTTCACAGCGCGGGAGGCCCGCCGCCTCGAACGCCTCGACGAGTAGGTCGCGCTTTTGCCGATACTCGGCTCGAAACTCCGCAACATGAGTCTCGTCGCCCAAAGCCGCGATCGCGGCGGCTTGGACAAAGAAAGGCGCACCCGAGTCGACGTTGGTCTTGACCTTACCGAAGAGCGAAATCAACTCGGCGTCCCCCGCACACCAACCGATCCGATAACCGGTCATCGCCGAGCGCTTCGAAAGCGACTGAAAGACGACAACTCCCTCGCGCCCGAACTCGAGCGCCGACGCGGGCGGCTGCTCACCGAAGTAGATTTCGGTGTAGGCCTCGTCCGAAGCAGCGACGATATCCCACTTGCGGCAGTACTCGATCCACTCTTCGAGATAAGCGGGCGGAGCCACCCGACCGGTCGGGCTATTGGGATGGGTCAACCAGAAGATCTTCGCCCGACTCGCGACCTCCTCCGGGATCGAATCCAAGTCGGGCAGATAGCGGTTCTCGGCCCGGATTTCGGTGTGATAGATGCCTCCTTCGGCAAAGAGTGTTCCCCGCTCGTAGGGTGGGTAGCCAGGGTCGGGGCAAATCACGAGGTCGCCGGGATCGAGGATCGCCTCGGGGAAGTGGAAGATCGCCTCCTTTGAACCAATCGTCGCGATGATCTCTCGAGCCGGATCAAGATCGATCCCAAACCGGTTGCGACTCCAGCGGGCAACCTCGGCCCGAAACTCGGCCGTGCCTAGATAGGGCGGATAACCCGCGGACCGGTAGGTATCGATACCGCGCTGAGCCGCTTCGCGGATGAGAGCCGGAGTGGGCGCGGTCGGATCTCCAACCCCGAAATCGATCGGCTGAAGTCCCTTATCTCGGAGGAGCTGAACCTTCTCGTCGATCGCCTGAAATGCGTACGATCCCAATTGGGAGAGTCGTTTTGATCCTTGCATATCACCTCGAGCGGGTTACGTAGAAGTTAAGTAGACTGTCGATTCAGGATAGCTCGCTCGCCCCGAGGGTCCAGGTCAGTCGGAGCGCTTATGTCAACGGTCGGTCAGCCACTCGAGCCCCGACACCGTCGGAATCTTTGAGAACGACCAGAAGCGAACTCTGGCCTGACCATTGTGGTCGCTCAGGAACTCTGCCCGCGGTCCTCGACCTAACGAGTTCGGTCGAATGGAGGATCGTATCAATTCAGCAACTGGTAGCCGCGGAGGGCGTGGCAACTATCGCCGAACCAAAGTTGCCAGCGCAGAGGCGCGCGACCGCGCAAGCTCGCAAAGAGCACCCGTTCGGAGTCGAGTCGGTCGAGATTCTCGAGGATCTTGAAAAGATGCGCCTCGAGAAAGCGGCCCATTTCGGCGGCGACTTGAGAGGTGAGCAGTTCCGCGCGTTGCGCGCGGGCCAACACCTCGAGTCCGTGACCGACGAGCTTGAGGCTAAACATCGAACGCAGCTCGAGCGCGTATTCTCGGTTGGCCCCCGCGCGCACCGCGCGCGTGTATTCCCGCCTGCGAAAATCGAGCTCGGCTCGGACCCTCTGCCAAAAAACCCGGAGCCGCTTCTCGACTCGCTGCATCCCCCCGGGAGGCAGCCAACCAAACTCGGCACAGGTGATCAGCGCTTGCAGAAGATGCTGCCCCCCGCAGGTGTAGTAATACGTACCCGCTCCCACGCCCGCCTCAGCCGAGGGGCGCACGAAGTGCTCGGTTCCAACCTTGAGTGCTTGCTCGACCACGCGATCGGCCTCCTCGAGAGTCCGCAGAGCCTCTCCGGCGAGACGGCGACCCGTCCAGCCACTGGAGCCGATCGAATCGTCGGGCTGAACGAGGTCGAGCCGCGGAAGTGCGTCGAGAAGCCAGGCGACGTCGTTCCACTCGTCGGGGTTTTGAGGGGGGCGAAAGGTCTCGAGAGCACGCCGACCGAGCTGCCGACAGAGTTCACGGTCGTACCCGAGTTCGGCGAAGTTCTTGAGCACGAGGTGAGGGTGCTGCTCGCCGAGCGTCGCCCCCGCCCCCTCGAGCTCGAAATAGGGTCGACCTTGTTCGTCGATCTTCATCGAATCGCGCTGCATGATCTCGCCGACCAAGACACCCCCGATCTTGGCCTCTTGCCCGAGTCCCAGAAGCGCGTGAGCGAGAGTCCAGGGATCTCGAACCACCTCAATCTCGGCAAGGATCCGCTGCTTGAGACGTTCGATCCGCTCCTCGGCGCTCGGCTCGTCGGGCACCCCTCGGCTCTCCGGGGAAGAGTCGGCGCTCGGCTTCGAGGAGTGTCCAGGCGAGGTTGGCGATTTTGAGTTTGAGTCGCCACAACCCGACACGATCGCAAGTAGACTCAAGCCTAGAAGGAAATAGCTTCGCAAATTGTGGGTCCTTGCTGGTGCGATCTTCGGTCGACAACAGACGCCCTGCCAGCATACCGGGCCGCGGGTTAGAATCGACGACCGGATCGAATTACGCTGAACCCCGAACGGGCAGAGAGTATCTGGGTGGACGAACTGAGTTGGGTCGAGTCGCTCAAGCGACGATTCCCCGGCAAGCGCCAGGACTTCATCGGGCCGGGCGACGACGCCGCGGTCTGGCCCCTGACTTCCCAAGAGAGCGTCGTGCTCACCGTGGATTCGCTCATCGAGGGCACCCACTACCGCGACGGTTGGCTCACCGATTCAGAACTCGCGCGACGCGCCCTCGCGATCAACTTCTCGGATCTCGCGGCGATGGCGGCCGAGCCGATCGGAGTTTTGATCGCGATTGTGACCAAGGAGCTTCCCGGACGATTTGGCGAGGCATTCTGGGATGGCATCGAACAGGGTCTCGACGAGTTCGGAGCGGAACTCCTCGGGGGCAATGTCACTCGGGGTGAGCAGGACGAGGTCACGGTGACCGCGGTCGGACGGATAGAGACCGGTCGAGCGATTCGCCGGTCCACGGCAAGTCCCGGCGACGCCATCTGGGTTACGGGCTTCCCGGGTTGGGCCGCGCTCGAGCGCGAAGCGCTGATCAAGGGAGGGTCGGTCCCCGCGGCAGCCAAGGGTCGGTGGAGAGCGCCGCGGGCGAGGATCCGCGAAGCGGGCTATCTCGCGGGTGTCGGCGGCATGAGCGCGGCGATCGATATCTCAGATGGCCTCGCGCTCGACTTAAGGCGTCTCCTCGAAGCGAGTGGGGTCGGCGCCGAGCTTGACCTCGCCCCCTTGACCGAAGTCGCTCCCGAGGGTCCTTCGCCCTCGACGATCCTCGGCGGCGGCGAGGACTACGAACTTCTCTTTACGTCCACGGCGGGCGCTCCCCCTTCGGTCGAGGCCTTCGAGACGCGGTTCGATACTCCGCTCCACCGCCTCGGCACGATCACCGAGGCGGGGCTTCGGATAACAAACCGCGGAGAGAGCCTCGCGCTTGAATCCGGCTGGGATCCTTTCCGCTCCGACTGAGTTACTCTTCGGGACCCGATTCCTCGACGCTGCCATCTTCGGGCTTGAGGAGCGGAAAAAGCACGATGTCGCGCAAGTTGTCCGCCCCGCTAGCGAGGGCGACAAACCGGTCGATCCCCATACCCCAGCCCGAGATCGGAGGCATGCCGTGCTCCATGGCGAGCAGGTAGTCTTCGTCGAGGAGCATCGCCTCGTCGTCGCCAGCGGCGTTGAGACGTGCTTGCTCTTCGAGACGGGCACGCTGGTCGAGTGGATCGACGAGTTCCGAGTAGGCGTTGATAATCTCCCATCCCGCTACCACAAGCTGGAACCGATCCGAAATCCCCGGGTATTCGTCGTTGCGCCGAGCGAGCGGCGAGAGGTCGATCGGGTGCGAGGTGACAAAGATCGGATCGATCAGGTGAGGGCGGCAGACCTTCTTGTAGAGTTGATCGATCAGAGCTCCTCGGCCGAGCTTTTCGATGCCGTCGACCCGGAGATCGCGCTCGAGCATCGTCTGCCGGAGCGAGTCTGCGTCGGGGTACTCATCGATATCGATCTCGGCGTGTTCCCGGATGAGCTCCCCCAGTGACTTTCGCGGCCAGTCCTGGCCGAAGTCGATCTCACGCCCCTCGATCGTCACGACGAGAGCACCGAGACACTGCTCGAGAACGTGGCGGAGCATGGCCTCGGTAAAGTCCATATTGTCCACATAGTTCCAATAGGCGCAGTAGTACTCGAGCATAGTGAAATCTTGCAGGTGAGACGGATCCATACCCTCATTGCGAAAGACGCGCGCCATCTCGTAAACCCGATCGAGAACGCAGAAGATAAGCCGCTTGAGGTATGTCT
>CAYZYD010000270.1:0-6147 GCA_964482505.1 uncultured Planctomycetia bacterium
GGGCGGGCTGCTAGCGGTCATTCGGTGAGGTTGAGTGACAGCCCATAGAAGCCTTGAATGGCGAGGGGATCGTATCGACTCGGCGGATTGATAGAAAGTACTCATCGTCCTCGGAGTAGCAATTGCTTTCGATTCGGGGCGAGCGAGGGAGGGCGTGTGGAGCACCGCCGGCGTGCCGTGGATTGGCTATTGCGGCAAACGCTCGCAGTGTTTCAGGCCAGCAGATATCGCCGGCTCAACCGGGAATACGGGCGGGCTTAGGGAGCCGAATCGAACTGTGCGCGTTCGGTCATACGCGCCACGGTCGCGACGAGTCGCTTGCGCGGTGTCGGTTTCGTGAGGTATTCGTCGCAACCCGCTTGCAAGCACTTCTCTCGGTCACCTCGCATGGCGTGAGCGGTGATGCCGATGATCGGAGTGCGGACGCCGAGATCTCGAATCGAACGCGCCGCCTCGTACCCGTCGAGGAGCGGCATCTGCATATCGAGCAAAATGACGTCGAAGGCGTCGTCATCTTCCTCGGCCTCGATGACTGCGGCGAGACCGGTCATGCCGTTCTCGGCTTCGCTGACTCGCGCTCCGTAAGACTCGAGAAAAGTGCGGAAGAGCAGACGATTGTCGGGGCCGTCGTCGACTACTAGAGCGTGGAGTCCCTCGAGCACCCGGTCCTTGAGATTCGATCTCGCCGGGTGATTCTGCTCCGTCGAGACTTGACTCGGATTGTTCCACTCGGTCTCGTGATCGACGAGACCGTCGAGGTGGAGCGCGAAGCAGCTGCCCTGGGCGGGGACACTCTTGACGTCGAGCTTACCTCCCAGCTTATTGATCAAGTGGTTTGAGATCGTCAGGCCGAGACCGGTGCCGCCAAAGCGCCGGGTGGTCGTCGCGTCGGCCTGCGCGAAGGCGTCGAAGATACTGAGTATCTGTTCGGAGTTGAGTCCGATCCCCGTGTCTTGAACTTCGACCCGAAAGAGTCGTTCCGTCTGCGATCCGAACGCGACGATCCTCACCTGACCCTTTTCGGTGAACTTGAGCGCGTTCCCAGTCAAGTTGAGGAGGACCTGTTTGAGCCGCGTCGGATCCCCCTGGATGATCTTGGGGATCTCGCCACAGAGACAGAGCTCAAACTCGAGCCCCTTGCTCTCCGCGGCCGGTTTGAGCAATTCGTAGACTTCGTCGAGTATCCCGCCGATCTGACACGGGATACGCTCGACTTCGAGACGGCCCGCCTCGATTTTTGAAAGGTCGAGAATGTCGTTGATGAGCGAGATGAGATGCTCGCCATTCTTCTTCATGATCTCGATGTAGAACCCGAACTGATTCGGGTCAGAGCGCGCTTCGTCGAGGATATCGAGATAACCCATGATCGCCGTGAGCGGAGTGCGAATCTCATGGCTCATGTTGGCGAGGAAGCGCGCCTTGGCGCGGTTGTCTCGGCGCGCGATCGCCGCCTCTTGTCGCGCCTTCTGCGCCTCCTTTTGCGCCCTCTTGGCGTCGGAGAGATTGTTGAAACTCACGACCCAACCGCTCGTCGCTCCGCTGTCGATCGGCGACACCTCGAGACGGGCGAGCACGCGCCGATCACCACGGCTGCGCAAATAACCTTGGTCGATCGAATAGCTCGGTTCCGGGTCTTCCTTGAGAAAGAGCGATTCGATCGGGTCGAAGGAGGGGTTTTCGGGTTCGATCAGAGTTCCGAGCAGCGGACGGTCGTGAAGCTCGGCGGGGAGAAGTCCGAGATCGCGTTGGGCCCCGGGGTTCGAAAATATGATGATGCCGTCGGTGTCGCAGACGATGACCGGGATCGGGAGCGCGCGCAGAATCGCAAAGAAGAGTTGGTCGGATTGGGTCGGACTGTTGGCGGTTTCCGCCGCCTGACTCAGTCGATCATAGGTCTGGCTGACCAGCTCAAAAAGCGTGGCCATCTCGGGGGGGATCGCCTCCAGGCCACAGTCTTCGATCTGGTGGGCTAGAAGCTCTGAGATGCTCAAAGCCGATGCCTCCCGCAAGTGCCAAGGACTCTCCACCATGGGGGTGGACTTCGCTCGAGTCTTGTAAGATCTCTTCCTCTCCAAGTATCGGATAGCGGGGAAACAAACTAA
This sequence comes from uncultured Planctomycetia bacterium, assembly GCA_964482505.1. Lineage (GTDB taxonomy): Bacteria > Planctomycetota > UBA8108 > UBA1146 > JAJFFE01 > CAYZYD01. Next base: position 2,103 of record CAYZYD010000270.1, read on the forward strand.
ACCGGCGCGTTTGTGAAGAAAATCGCGCCGAGCTGTACGTCCTATAAAAGCATTTCGACGATGATCGCTCGGCCTCACTCGAGCCCGCAGGAGAGAGCTGGCGGCGTGAGTTTATCGGCTATTGGACTGGAGCGGTTGACTTGAGTACCAACTCGCCGTGCCTCGACTTATCCCGCGGGTGACTTACCGGTTTATGACGAACCGGGATCGAGGAGGGTGAGACCGAGCTCGCGCAGGGTTTCGGGGTCGGTCGGCGCGGGGCACTCGTCCATCAGCCCCTTACCGCCGCTCGTCTTGGGAAAGGCGATCACATCCTGAATCGTCTCGAGCCCGACCAGCACCATCAACCAGCGATCGATCCCGATTCCGATTCCCGCCATCGGTGGGGCGCCGTACTTGAGCGCTTCGAGTAGGAAGCCAAATCGCTGAGTTGCCATCTCGGGTTCGATCCCGAGGCAGACAAACATCGCGCTCTGGAGTTCGGGATCGGTAATCCGGATCGAACCGCTCCCGAGTTCGACTCCATTGACGACGAGGTCGTAGTGGGTGGCTCGGACCGATAAGGCGAGCTCGACGGCTCGGTCGGTCGCTCGACCCCCGGATCGTTTGAGTTCTTCGGCAAACTCGAGCAGCTTCTCGGGATTCTCGGGCTGAACAAAAGGGTGGTGGGCAGCGAAGATCTCACCACTCGATTCGTCGAGCTCGAACTGTGGAAACGAGTCGACCCAGAGGTAGTGGAACTGATCGGTGTCCCGGAGGTCGAGCCGCCCGGCAAAGTCGTTCCGGTAACTCGAGAGAATCTGATTTGCCACATCGCGGGTATCGGCGACGAACAGGGCGAGATCACCGGGCTTCGTCCCCAGACGCGTCTGAATCGTGGCGAGTTCGTCCTCACTCAGGAACTTCGCAAACGACGAATCGAGACCGTCCTCCTTGTAGCGGATAAACGCGAGCCCCTTCGCACCGCGTCCCTTGGCATCTTTCTCGAGCGTCTTGAACTGACCCTTGGAGACGAGTTCATGACCACCGGGAATATTGAGCGCGCGCACGACCTTGCCCTCGGCGATCGCCCCTTTGAAGACTCCAAACCCGCACTCTTCGAGCTCTCCCGAAAGATCGACAAGCGGCAATTCGAATCGAGTGTCGGGTTTATCCGAACCGTATTTGTGAATGGCGTCGTCGTGGCTCAAGTGGGGGAGGGGGAGCGCGACCTCGCGACCCATCGCTTCGCGCATCACCTGAGCGACCACTCCCTCGACCGTGCTCTGAACATCCTCGGGAGTGACGAAAGACATCTCGAGGTCGAGTTGGGTGAACTCAGGTTGGCGGTCCCCACGCTTGTCCTCGTCGCGGAGGCAGCGCGCGATCTGGAAGTACTTGTCAAAGCCCGCAATCATCAAGATCTGCTTAAAGATCTGAGGCGACTGCGGCAGCGAGTAGAACTGACCCGGGGAGAGTCGAGCCGGTACGAGAAAATCGCGCGCACCTTCGGGCGTCGGTTTGGTCAAAAGTGGGGTCTCGATCTCGAGAAAGCTCTGATCGTCGAGGTTGTCTCGAATCGCTTTGACGAGTCGGTGGCGAAGCTCAAAGTTGCGCTGCATGGTAGGTCGACGCAGATCGACATAGCGATACTTGAGCCGCAAGTCCTGGCTCGTCTCGACGTCGTCCTTTACTTCGATCGGTGGTGGAGCCGCTTTGCTCAAGACCTCGACTTCCGCGATCTCGATCTCGACTTGCCCCGTAGGGAGATTGGGGTTGGGACTTTCGCGATCGACGACTTGGCCCTGAGCCGCAATCACCCACTCCCGCCCCAGGCCGTGCACGACTTCGACGAGTTGGGGGAATCGATCTTTGTTGACCTTGAGTTGGACGAGGCCCGTGCGGTCGCGGAGATCGACGAAGTTGATCCCGCCGATCTCGCGGACGCGGTCGACCCAACCGGCCACCACCACGTCTTGTCCGGAGTGGCTCGGCCGCAAGCTGCCGCAGAGGTGGGTTCGCTTGAGTTTCATCGCAGGCTGTCCTCGTCTCATCGGTCGGGAAAAGGCGGGGATTCTAGCGAATTGTGCAGACCTCGAATAGCAGCCTGTTGATAAAGTGCGGGCGAGTTGAGATTGGCCAGATCGTCCCGAACTCCCCAACCAATACGAGGCGCGTGTTAACGGCGCAGCGGGCGGAGTTCGACGAGCAGTATCTCTCGGCAGGGCTTCGGACCCAGAGGAAGGGCGACGACTCGCCCTGATCCGAGACGAAAGCGCGCTACTTTCGTTCCGTCGGGCTTTCGAATTTCGACTTTTCCCGACTGTACGCGCGTGATTTGCCAGCCTGGCTTGCCTGGTGCCGCGGCCTCGAGCTCGGTCGATTCGAGAAACCAATCAACCTCGGTGGGGCCGCGACCAGACCCGCGCTGCTCGAGCCACTTTGCGAGGGGCTCGGGTTTGAGGAGACGGCCGCTTGGGTCGTCCCCCACGAGAGCTTCGACTTCTGCCCGGTTCAGCCCCTTGAGCTTGAGGGACCGCAATCTCGTCGGTGATGGGTACCGCGCCCGGGCTAGCAGCTCGATTTGTCGAGACGATAAACAAGTCTCAAGAGCACGCGCTTGGGTCGGTGAAGAGGATTTGGAGACGCTCGACCGCGGCTGGGTCGAGGTCACGAAGAGCCGAGGACCGACGATTCGAACCTCGTGATCCGCCTGCGGTAACTCGCGATCCAAGAAATCCTGGATCAGCTCGACCAGAGTCTCACCTGTAAACTCGGCTGCGTCGGGTTCGCTCTCATCAAAGCCGAAGATGCTCGAAGCAGTGCGACCTGAGCCATCAGCGGCCGAGGTCAGCCCGAGTTGAGGGGCGGGGAAGTCTCGGGGACGGAAGAGCAGATCGGCGACGTAAAAGGAAGTCGTGACGGTGTCGGTCGAACTCCCCGACTTGGCGTAGAGACCGCAGGCGAGGCTGAGCGCGGTCGCCCAGCTCAACCAGAGAGAACGCATCGCGCGCTACTCGTCGCTCGATCGCGAGGTTCGCACGATGCGAACGAATGCGACGAGGGCGACGATCTTGATCGCAGCTCCCAGAAGATAGGGCTCGAGCGTGAGAGGAGAAATTCCGAGCAGCGTCAGGCCGATAGCTCCACCCGCGAAGATCGTCAGCGTGCCGACGAACGAGGCGGCGAGCAACCGAACCCAGCTCGAATTCATATGTGCGATCCAGCCCGTGAGGGCCGCCGCGGGAACGAACCCGAAGAGGAATCCCGCCGTAGTGCCGGTGAAGTAACTCAGCCCCGCTCCACCCGCAAATACGGGAATACCGACCGCGCCTTGCGCGAGATAGAGGCTGACTGCGGCCACCGATCGTCTCGGTCCCAGTGCGATCCCCAAGAGCAGCACGGCGAAGGTCTGCAGCGTGAAGGGGGCGGGCCAAGCAGGGATTTTGAGATGGGCGCAGGCTGCGATGAGCAGCGAGCCACCCAAACAGAGTGTCGCCTCGGTTAGAAGTCGCTGATTGAGACCGATCGGGCGATCGCTCGCCAATTGCTTCGAATAAATGGTTTGGGGTAGAACACGGTCGCCCGGGTGAATCATGCCGCTGGCTCCTTTCGTCGACACGGCAACATACCCGTCAGAAGCTAGGGCGACAATCGTTTCAGTTCCGAGACCCGGGATTTCTGGTGATCACCTCGAGCGGCTGGCTCCGCGAGCCGCGCTCTCATGAAGCTGTGATTGACGTCTCGGCAGCCGGCCCGTTCGATTGAGGGCGGCGATATCGCGACGCGTGAACCCACCGACACCGTTTGCCGCAAGCACCAAGATGACGCACGGCCGCGGTGCGCCAGGCGCCCAAATCTCACCCGCCCCCAAGCGCCTTGCGGGCTCTTAGGCGTTTCCCCGGCATACCGGGAAGCTTGCCCGAGGCAATGATCTTGCAAGTTCGAGCGAACCTGCTTGTATCGTGACCTGGTGGGAAGAGAGACTGTCTTCGAAACAGAGCGTCACTGCCTAGTGTCCTGTTCGAAAAGTTCGAGCAAGAATCGCCGGCCCTCGACCTCCCTG
>CAYZYD010000271.1:0-6130 GCA_964482505.1 uncultured Planctomycetia bacterium
GGCTCGGGCTTATCATCGCAATCTACGCCGCGGTGCTACTGCTGAGATTCTTCGCGAATTACGCTCAGACAATAGTGATGAATTTCACCGGCCAAAACGTCATGCGCGATTTGAGGCTTGAACTCTACGGCCACATGCAGGCGCAATCGATGCGGTATTACCAGAAGAACCCGGTGGGACGATTGCTTACTCGGGTGACCAGCGATGTCGAAGCCCTCAACGAGCTCTTCACTTCGGGAATCGTCACGGTGGTCGGGGACGTGCTGATGCTGGTCGGGATCGTCGGCTGCATGTTCTACTTCAATTGGCAGCTAGCGCTGATCGCGCTCTCGGTCACTCCCTTCATGGTGCTCGTGACAACAGTGTTTCGGGTTAAGGCGCGAAAGTTCTACCGAGAGATTCGGCGGCGACTCTCATTTTTAAATTCCTATACGCAGGAGAGTATCGCCGGAATCGAAGTGATTCAGATTAGCCGCCGGGAGCGGGGGCGAGCCGCGGGATATCAGACGATCACCGACGGATTTCTCACGGCCTACCTCGGCTCGATATTCTGGTATTCGATCTTCTTCCCGGCCATCGAAATACTCTCAACCGTCTCGCTCGCCCTCGTCGCCTACTATTCGTCCGTTCAGATCGACCTTGGTCTGATGACCTTCGGGGAGTTCTTCCTCTTCTGGATGTATCTGACCAAGTGTTTCCAGCCGATACGAGATATGGCTGAAAAGTACAATGTGCTCCAAGCGGCGATGGCCGCGGCGGAGAAGATCTTCGCAATTCTAGATGTCGACACCCGGATTCCTTCGGGGCGCGAGAAGGCACCGCTCCGGATCAAGGAGCAGATTCGCTTCGAGGATGTGTCATTCGCTTACAATCCCGAAAAGCCGGTACTCAAGCAGGTAAGCTTTGAAATCAAGCGCGGGGAAAAGGTCGCACTGGTCGGCGCCACGGGGGCGGGAAAGACCACGGTTATCAGTCTACTCTTGCGATTCTTCGATCCTTCGAGCGGTAAGATCACGATCGATGGCCAGGACATCCGAGATGTCGATCTCAAGCGTTACCGCGAGCTCTTTGGGTTGGTCTTGCAAGATGTCCACCTCTTCACGCGTAGCATTTCAGAGAATGTCCTTTTCGATCGGGATCTCGAGGAGGCGCAGCTGCAAGAAGCGATTCAGGCGGTCAATGCTCAACGCTTTGTGAATCGGCTCGATAACGGCCTCGAATCGAAACTCGGGGAGCGCGGTGGCTCGCTCTCTTCGGGTCAGAAACAGCTCTTATCGTTCGCTCGCGCTCTCGTCCAAGACCCTGAGATTCTCGTGTTGGACGAAGCGACTAGCCACATCGACTCAGAGACAGAAGCGCTGATTCAGGAAGCGGTTCAGGTGATGACGCGGGACCGCACGAGCGTCGTCATCGCGCACCGGCTCTCGACAATCCGCGACGCGGATCGCATTCTAGTCTTTCACCACGGCGAGCTCAGAGAGCAGGGTTCGCACGAGCAGTTGCTGGAGACCGGAGGGATCTACTCGCGTCTCTACCGGCTCCAGTTCGCCAAGAAAGGGTGACGAATCTCGAGCGACTGCTCTTTGTGCCCGGGGGCGGTTCTGCTAATCTTCCAGGCGCTTTAAAGCTTCCCCTCGCCATTTTTGTGATCACAGAATGTCACGGTGAAGCCAGGGCGGAGCACAAAAATTGTGAGCACTGGGAGTTGGCGACCTGCACCCCCATAGCAGGCTGACCTCAATCAGCGTTTATAATCAGCGTTCATAAAACCGCGGATGGCTGACTGTGGCTGCCCGCTGTCAATACTCCCGAGATTAGAGCTGGAATTGCCCGATGAGAAGGATTGACCACTATCTCAAACACTTAATCGATGAAGAGCGGTTCGCATTCTACGAAGCGCTGGTTAACTTCTGTGACGAACAGGTTAGCCCCAACATCCTCAAGTGGGAGCGACAAGGCGAGCTGCTCCCTCGGAGCATTATTAATCAGATGGGTGAGCTCGGAGTTTTTGGGCTCGGCATTCCCGAAGAGTACGGCGGCCAAGGGGGAGGGCTTACTGAGCTCTGCCTGATGGGACTATCGCTCGCTTATCAATCGCACTCGGTCGCGATCACTCCCGGGGCGGCCGTTTCGCTCGGAGCGAAACCGTTGAGCCGGTTTGGGACCGAGGAGCAAAAGCGTGAGCACCTAGCCGATCTCGCGACCGGCAAGCGGATGATCGTCTTCGGTCTTTCCGAACCCGGCCGGGGATCGGACGCCGCCAATCCCGAAGTCACGGCGGAGAAGAAGGGCGACCATTGGGTGATCCGGGGTGAGAAGTGCTGGTCGACCAATGCGGCGTGGGCGAGTCACGTGGTGGTGCATGCGCTCACCGATCCGGCGGGCAAGAACGGGCACCGGTCGACCTGTTTTCTCGTACCGATGGATCGAAAGGGAGTCCACTACGGGGAGATGTCGGGAAAGACTTGCTGGAAGCAATCGTCGACGGGATCGATCGGCTTTGACCAAGTCGAGGTGAGCGAAGACGAGATCGTGGGAGAACTTCACGAAGGCTTCCGAGTGATGATTACTACTTTAAACGGGGGGCGTCTCTTTATTGCGAGTATGGCTTTGGGGTCGCTTGGAGCTGCTCTCGACATCGTCAAAAAGTATGTCCAGGAGCGAATTCAATTCGACGGGAAACCGATTGGTCGGTTCCAACGGGTCCAGGATGTCGTAATCGAAATGGACCTCGCGCTCGATCGTAATCTCACCTGGTTGATGAACCTCGTCGAGCGACACGATCGTGGTGAACTCGATCGAGAACAGGCGGCCAAGGTCAAAATCGACTGTTCGCGGATTGCCTCTGAGTTACTACTCGACGCGATGGAAATTTGTGGTGGGGTGAGCTGCCTGGACGAATTTGGACTCGCGCGCCATCACAACGATCTCTTCGTGACGCGGGTTGGTGAAGGGTCGAACCGCGCCCTCAAGACCTTTATCGCGCGCTCGTTGCTCCCCGATTGTGGTTCGATTCTGCAGTGAACCGGGGCGCGGCCGAGAGCATTGAGCTCGCCGGCACCTCGTGTCGATTATGGATCGAGGGAGAGATCGAGAATCGACCACTTCTCGTGCTCGGTCACGGGGCCGGCGCCCCTGGCGATTCGAGTTTTATGGTCGAACTCTCCCGAGTCGTTCGCGAACAGCGACTCAGTGTGGCTCGCTTTAACTTTCCCTACATGCAGAAACAGATCGATACCGGCCGGCGTCGTCCCCCCGACCGATCCGCAAAATTGGTGGCGGCTTGGGCCACGGTGATCACTCACTTCGAACGGCTCGGTCCGGCAGCAATTTTCATCGGGGGAAAGTCGATGGGAGGTCGGATGGCCTCTCACTGGGCGAGCGAACACTCGTCGCCTTATCTCCGGGGTTTGATTTATTTGGGATACCCGCTTCATCCCGCCAACAAGCCCGAAGCGCTGCGTCGGGATCACCTTGGCCAGATCAAAGCCCCCCAGCTGTTTGTCTCGGGAACCCGCGACAAACTCGCCGAGCGAGATCGGCTCGCAGAGACGATCGATTCGGTCGGGGCGGAGGTTTATTGGGTCGAGGGCGGGGATCACTCGCTCGCGGTTTCGCGCAAGACGCCCTTCTCCGAACTGGAACCGTGCGCAAACGTTGTCGTCGAGTTTATAAGGCGTCACTCCCAGGGCAGTGGGTAGACGTACTGAGTAAAGGGCTCTTCGGACTTCGCTTGCAGTTCGAGTCTCGACAGAAGCAGAGCTGGGCTGATCGTGCTGACCGGAACCCAGCCCGATTCTGCGCCACAAAAGGCGTTGTCGAGTACAGGTTGGTCGCCGATACCGATAATGCTGCGAGCGGCATTGAGTGGCGTCCCGACAAAGTCGACGCCGCGCACGAGTTCTTCTCGACCGTCGGGGTAGATCTTAGACGCGAGAGTTATGTCGCCGAGAAACGCTTGGAAGTCGTAGGCCTCAGTCGCTGTCTCTCCCCCATTTGCGAGGCGGATGCGGATTCCAAAAGGAAGCTTTTGACGATCGACCTCTTCGAGCAAGCGCTGTTTGAGTTGTTGATCGCTTTCGCCCGACGCGGACTCAACCACTGTCACTCCCATCCGACTCATCGGACGCTGATGTGATTCGCAGCGCGCGTGTCCATTCGATCGGTGTCGCTTTGAAATGCCGGCACGCGAGGTAAGAAAACCGTCGAGAACTCCGGAACTCACGAGCGAAGAGCGGCGGGCGGGAACACCCTCGTCGTCGTACTCGTAGTGCCCGACGAGCGACTCTCCCTTAAAATGCCGCTGGCGAGGGTCGTCGTAGATACTGATAAAGGGTGGCAGGACGAGTTCACCTCGAGAGTCGCGAAAGGTCTGGCCTTCTCCCGAAGCGAGTAATCGACTGCCCTCGAGCCGGTGGCCGAGGGCCTCGTGGATTAACAGACCGGCCGGTTGGGGATCGAGCAAGACCGGCCCCGCGTACGCCTGGAGAGTCGGGGACTCGCTAAGCGCGCCGAGTAGTTCGACGGTGCCGGCGATCTCGCGCTTGAACTTCGCAAGGGTCGGGAGTTCGCCAGGTTCGCGCACGAAGTATTGCAAGGTCCACTCGTGGGCGTTGCCACGAGGCGACAGCAGCCAGAGATAACAATTTAAGATCCAGAACTGCTGATTCTCGACGACTTGGGTTCCCTCAGTGCTACTAAAAACTCGCACCTGGTGGTAGGTCTCGAACTTCACATGGGACATCTTGATCTGAGGAAAGTGTCGAAGGCTCCGAGAAGCTTGTACGACGTACCTTGACCAAGCCTCGAGGTCGGGCGCTTGAGGGGGGCGCCACAACATCGATTGCTGCGCTTTCCGCCGTTCAAAGCTCGGGAAGTTCCGGTTGCGATCAAGATAGGTCAACTCGTGCGAGTGTTTAGATCCCAGGGACTCGATCGCCTCGCGATACTTCGAATCGACGAGTCGCCATAAGGCGTGCTCAATTCCGAGCGAGTCTGCCTGGTAGGGGATCCGCACGTAATTGTAGGACTCGAGTTCTTCGGGGTTCTCGGTCAATCCTCCCTCTTGAAGCTGGTCGCGCTGGTAACTGCCGACCCGGACGTCGGCAAAACAGTGGCGCCGCCTGCGGCTCTCCTGAGCCACCAGGGCTCCGTATTGTGCCTTCACGAGCCAGGCTTCGTCGTCGAGAATTCGAAACGAAACAAAGAACGGCGACGGGTACCCGTCGACTTTGATCTTGCGCTTGGCCCGCGAGGCTTCGGCGGCGGCGATTTCGGCCAACCGCTTAGCTTGGGCTCGAGTCATCGGCATCGCAATATAGCTACTCAGGAAGTAGGGATTGGATCGAGTAATCCCCGAGTTTTTCGCGACCGCTCAACGCCTGAATCTCCATCAAGAAGAGGCAGCCTGACACCTCGCCGCCGAGTTTCTCAACGAGTTGCGTACACGCGCGCATAGTTCCACCGGTGGCGAGTACGTCATCAACGAGAAGGACTCGCATCCCCGCCTCAACCGCATCCGAATGAACCTCGACCGAGTCGGTTCCGTACTCGAGCTCGTATTCGATTCGCGCGGTTTGGTAGGGGAGCTTGCCCGGTTTTCTAATCGGGACAAAGCCGGCTCCGGTCTGCTGAGCGAGCGCGCAGCCAAAGATAAATCCGCGCGCTTCCGGGGCGGCGATAATGTCGTAATCATGACGTTCGTAGAGATCGCTCAAAAGTTCGATCGACCGCCGAAAGCCCCTGGGATGGCTCAGCAGGGGGGTGATGTCTTTGAATTGAATACCGGGCTTGGGGAAGTCGGGGATGTTTCGAACCAGCGCTTTGAGTTCGTCAGGAGTCAATGCAAACGCTTCCACACTCTTTGGGCAGACTGCCTCGGGTGATTGAAATTGTTCGAAGTGGCACGGCGAGAGAAATCAAGGCTCGAGAGCCTACCCGGAGACGCGTCACGCCGCTATCGAGATTGTGGAGGCGGGAGCGGTTCCAATTTGGTTGAGCCAGGCCCCACAAGTCTCAGGGACGGATACGGTCCTCAGGCGACCTGATAGGTCACCTCCGGTCGTACCCGTCCCTCTTCCTTACGAGTGAACGCCTGGCGACTTCTCGCGACGCGGTTCATGAATAATGC
>CAYZYD010000272.1:0-6116 GCA_964482505.1 uncultured Planctomycetia bacterium
AGGCCGAATGGCTCGCCGAGTTCTCACTCGAACTTTCCGAACAGGACACTAGTGGACGGTAATGAATGACTCGAGTGGCAACTCGCCGTCCCTCGACCACGTGGTCGGCGCTGGCGCCTCCTCGACGAATTCGCCCATTCGACTGCGCCTCAGCGCCCTTCCCCGCTTGGGACGGAGTTGTCCACGCGGCCGATGCAACACCGATTCGGTTCCGGTTCCTTCCGTTACAGTCCATTAGGCGACACACCGACCGTGACGGTCGGAGCGCTTGCTGTAGCGGCATCTTTCCCCGTCGAAAGGAGACCCCGTGCGGACTCTCATCAATCGCCTCTCACGCACTTCACTGTCGACCTACATGGGTTTCGGTGGACTCGTTCTTTCGATCTGTGCGATCGCAATCGTGTCGTTCCCGGGCCAGAGTTCGGCTCAGAAGCGATCTCAGAAGCCGAAGTTTAAAGAGAGCATCGTCGGTGTCATCCCGACTGAGTTTGGCGAGGTCGTCGCCATCTCGTCAGACCAAGAGAAAACGACCATGGTCTTCCGCGACTCGGCAAACGTGTTGCGGATTATCAGTCTGCGCGGTAACCGGTTGCCACCGGTCTTGCAGCGGATCGACCGCGAGTATTGATGCGGCAGGTTCGAGGGACTTGAGTCGATAGACTGGTTCGTCGCCCCTGAAGCAACGACTGAATAACTTCCGGCTTGTGTCAATTCACAGTTTATGGATTATGCGGGCCCAGTCTTCAGCAAGGTCGAGCTGGCCTAATCGCTAGAAGATCTGCAAGTCGAGAGTGCGAGACCGGATCCGACGATCGATCGTTTCCGGTAGTATCCCTGCCCTCTCGACCCCATGCAGATTTCTTGGGCGCTCCTACTTTTCAGAACCCGAGCTTTCCGAGGGGGGAGAATCCGGGACGATAATACGTATGTTCCCGTGGCCCTCCGTATCACCCGCTCGAATTGAGAACTTGAGCTTCGTCTTCTTGCGGACGAGTTTGAGCTCGAACTTGAGTTGCTCGACTCCCTTCTCTTGGCCGTACGGCTTGAAGATCGCCCGAATTCTCGGCGCCTCTTTGTCTTTTCGATCTCCGATTATCAGATAGAAGTTTCGTCCTTTCCCCGCTTCGAGCCACAGGTCGTAAGTCCCAGGCTCGAGGGTGACCTTTCGGTATGCGAGGGTCTTCTCGGTGACGAACTTGCCTGCGACCTGCTCGTACCAATCCCCGGGCTTGTAGTCGCCTCCCCAGTCGGCTTCGGGCGTAGCGATTGGGTTGTAGCTCAACTCGACCCCCTCGACTTTCGCGATTGGTTTCGAGTTTTGGGGGCCTTCGGAACTCAAGAGAAGCGTGGCGTTCAGCAGAGTGCAAAGCGTGACGGTGAGGAGAGAGCTCTGATTCAGTTTCATGTTTATTTTGCTTTCGATGGTGGGGTTAAATGAGAGAAGCTCGGCGGGAGGAACTCACCCCGTTTGCCTGGCGAAGACGCACCCCACTGTTACAGTGACGAAATCCATTTCCCGAGCTTCTCGTTTACTTACAGTGTGAGAGGTGCTCCCTTCCAGCAGGTCAGCGAACGGTTTGTGAGATAGCGCACTGGTTCACCAAACCCTACGAGTCGTTGGGTCTTTACCGGCGCGCCGCCGAGCGGCGAGAACTGTTCGAGAAAGGTTCGGGTTCGATCCAGTTCTCTAACCGCTCGAGCCAGTACCTGAGCAACCCTCTCGCCAGGCTCTTCAAAGTTGGATTAGTAACGACGCTCGTTTGACATAGCGGGATCACTTGCACTCCAGCTCAAAGTCCGATTTTGTGAGCGCTTCCCTCGACCGGACAGAATAGCCTTTGTTCCGAAGTGTCACTGTGAATCCACACCCCGAGGAAACGGTTGGAGGAGATCACGATGACTTCGAGGGATCCATTCCAAGGAGAGACTAGAGAAGCCATGCATTCCACGGGTCTCGCTCGACTCAAAGAAATCGTCGAGGTACTTCGGGGACCAGACGGCTGTCCTTGGGATCGAAAGCAGACGGCTGCAACATTTGCCCCCTACTTACTCGAAGAGTCGTTCGAAGCGGTTCAAGCGATTACCGATCGAGACTCAAGCGCTCTGCGCGAAGAGCTCGGCGACGTCCTACTCAACGTCTTCATGCAGATTCAGATCGCCGAGGAGGCGGGAGAATTCACCCTTGAAGAAGTGGCTGGGGATATTTGTGAGAAGATGATACGTCGACACCCGCATGTCTTCGGTCGAGAAGCGGCAACTTCTCCGGAGGACGTAAAAGACATCTGGGCGGCGGTGAAGAGAGCCGAGACGTTGGAATCGACGGCAGCTTCGGGACCTGACCCTCGACCTTCCCACTTCGATCGATCGAGCGCTCTCAAAAAACTCCCCCCGGGCTTCCCCGCCCTTCTCAGGTCTCAGCGACTCGGCCAGGACGCAGCCCGGGTCGGTTTCGATTGGCCTGATGTCACGGGTCCGCTCGAGAAGATCCGCGAGGAGACCGCCGAGGTGGAAGAGGCGCTGCTCGGGGAAAGCCCGAGTCGCGTGGCCGAGGAGCTCGGGGACCTGCTTTTCGCCGTCGTCAATCTCGCGCGTAAGACCGAGGTCGACGCTGAGATGAGTCTGCGCGCGGCTTGCGACCGTTTCTCCGAACGGTTTCGCGATATGGAAGCGGAGCTCGGCGATTTGAATCGATACTCGCTCGAAGAACTCGAGGCGGCATGGGTCCGAGCCAAGCAGCGTAAAATGCGACCCGAATGACTTTTGGGTTGACCCTTATCGGGACGCTCTATTACCTTTCGCCGCTTCATTCTGCAGTGCATCGCTCTCGACGAGAGTTGAATGCGGCGACGGACCCTGTCTCGAGAGATAAACATGAAAAGCGCGAAGCCGAGCTTCCAGGAGCTGATTCTCACTCTCCAAAACTACTGGAGTAACCAGGGGTGTTTGATCCTCCAACCCTACGATATGGAGATGGGGGCGGGCACTTTTCACCCCGCTACGACCCTCCGAAGCTTGGGTCCGGAACCGTGGCGCGCTGCTTACGTGCAACCGTCGCGACGACCGACCGACGGCCGATACGGCGAGAATCCGAACCGTCTCCAGCATTACTATCAGTTCCAAGTCATCTTGAAGCCGAGCCCAGACGATCTTCAGGATCTCTACTTGAAGAGTCTCTTCGCGCTCGGTATCGATCCGCAATACCACGATATTCGATTCGTCGAAGACGATTGGGAGAGTCCCACGCTCGGCGCTTGGGGATTGGGTTGGGAAGTCTGGTGCGACGGGATGGAGGTCTCGCAGTTCACCTATTTCCAGCAAGTCGGCGGGATCGATTGCCAACCGGTCTCGGGGGAATTGACCTACGGACTCGAGCGTCTTGCGATGTACGTCCAAGAGATTGATAACGTCTACGATCTCGACTTTAACGGCCGAGGGGTGCGGTACGGTGACGTCTTCCTCGAGTCCGAAATAGAGTACTCTCGCTACAACTTCGAAGAGGCGGACACCGAAAGCCTGTTTCGACAGTTCGAGAGTTCGGAGCGAGAATCTCTTGCGCTCGTCCAAAAGAACCTACCGCTCCCCGCCTACGATCATTGCATCAAGGCGAGCCACACCTTTAACCTCCTCGACGCGCGCGGGGTCATCAGTGTGACCGAGCGACAAGCCTACATCGGTAGGGTTCGACAACTCGCAAAAAGTTGCTGCGAAGCCTGGCTTCAAAAGTCGCAGCCCGAGGAGCGCAGCTGATGGCAACTCTCTTACTCGAGCTACTCAGCGAAGAGATCCCCGCGCGCATGCAGAAGCGAGCGGCGAGTGACCTCGCGACACTCTTGTGCGAAGCCCTCAAAGAGATCGACTTGAGCCCCGGCGACGTCACCTCCTACGTCACTCCGCGTCGGGTTGCGGTCCGGATCGAGTCGATTCCGAGCCAGCAGCCCGACCGTACGATCGAACGCAAGGGACCCAAGGTGGGATCCCCGGAGCGCGCTATCCAAGGATTTCTCAAGTCGACCGGTCTCACCCTCGATCAAGCCGAGACGCGTGAAACGCCCAAGGGGACCTTCTACTTTGCCGTCAGCGAACGCCGAGGGGCCCCGGCGCTCGAGGTGCTCCCCTCCGCTCTCCACGAAACAATCAGCAAACTAAGTTGGCCCAAGTCCATGCGCTGGGGAGATCACGATTTACGCTGGGTAAGACCCCTCAAGAGCATCCTCTGCCTCTTGGGAGATGAGGTTGTGCCATTTACTTGGGGTCACCTGCGCAGCGGTCGCGAGACCTTGGGTCACCGCTTCCTCAGCTCCGACCCAATCCTGTTGCGGCACCCCGACGAGTATGTCGATACATTACGGTCGGCTTCGGTCGTCGTCGACCGGGAAGAGCGCCGCGAGCTCATCCGGTCCCAGGCCGCAGAGCTTGCGGCGAGTCAAGAGCTAACGCTTCGCTCGGATCCTGGGCTACTCGAAGAGGTCGTCGGACTCGTCGAATGGCCCGTAACGATTCTCGGCAAGATCGATCCGAACTACCTCGAATTGCCTCCCGAGATTTTGACGACTTCGATGCGAAGCCATCAGAAGTACTTTGCGCTCGAAGACGCAGCCGGACAACTAGCGCCTCACTTTGTCGTCGTCTCGAACATGGTGACAACGGATGCGGGCGAAAAGACGCGACTCGGCAACGAGCGGGTGCTGCGGGCCCGACTGGCTGACGCTCAGTTCTTCTGGGAGACAGATCTGAAACGACCTCTCGTCGAACGGCGTCGTGACCTCGACGCCATCGTCTTTCAGGCGAAGTTTGGACCTGAAGCCGATCGACTCAGCCACAAGGTCGATCGAATGGTTCAGCTCGCCCCCCGGCTCGCCGAAGCGGTGGGAGCGGATCGCGACCACTGCGTCCGCGCTTGTGAATTGGCAAAGTGCGACCTCGTAACCGAGGTTGTCGGAGAGTTCCCGGAGCTTCAAGGTATCGTCGGTCAGTACTACGCCCAGCACTCGGGCGAAGAACCCGCGGTCGCACAAGCGATCCGAGAGCACTACCAACCCCAAGGCCCCGAGGACCGCTGCCCCCACGACAAAGTCGGCTCAGTAGCCGCCCTCGCCGATAAGCTCGATACCCTGGTCGGATTTTTCGCGATCGACGAAAAGCCGACCGGATCGAAGGATCCCTTCGCTCTCCGTCGGGCCGCGCTTGGAGTGCTTCGGATCATCCTCGAGAATCGGTTGCGGCTGCCGCTCAAGTCCATCTTCCGGGGCGCTCTGGCCTCTTACCCGAGTCAGCTCAAGGCGCCCCAACTCGCAGAGGACCTCCTGAGCTTCTTCGCCGATCGGCTCAAGGTCCACCTCAAGAGTGCGGGCACGCGGCACGATCTGATCTCGGCCGTGTTTGGCCGTGGTGACGACGACGACCTCACGCGGCTGATCGACAAGGTCGATGCACTCGCGCAGTTTCTCACCACCGAAGACGGGGAGAATCTGCTCGCGGGCTATCGCCGGGCGACCAATATTCTCAAAATCGAAGAGAAGCGCGATGGCCGCGCGTTTGACGGCTCTCCCGAGCTGAGTCGGTTTGAGGAGGACGACGAGAGACGCCTTCACGAGGCGCTCGATCAAGCCTCCCCTAAGATCGAATCGGCGCTAGCGGCTGAATCCTACGCGGAGGCGATGCGAGAGCTCGCTCGACTGCGCTCGCCGATCGATGGCTTCTTCGAGCGGGTCACCGTGAACGACTCCAACCCCGAGTTGCGCGAGAATCGGCTCTTACTTCTCAACCGAATCCGAACCGCTCTCGAGGTCGTGGCCGACTTTTCGCGCATCGAAGGCTAGAGCCCGCATTATTCACGAGCCCGCTACTGCGAAGTCGTCAGACGTCCGCTCGCGGCGTCAGAAGGACGGATTCGATCCTCAGGCGACCTTGAAGGTCGCCTCCGGTCGAATCCGTCCGTCTTCCTTGCGAGCGAACGCCTTGCGACTTCTCGCTACGCGGGTTCGTGAATAATTCGGGCTAGAGGCCCGGCCGGAAAGTGCAGTTGGCGAGGGCGGCGCCCACGACGCTCACTCCCCCACCCAACATACGCTCTACTCTTCGCGCGAGTAGAAAAAGTAAAACTGGTCGACGGTCGA
>CAYZYD010000273.1:0-6108 GCA_964482505.1 uncultured Planctomycetia bacterium
CGCTGGGCGAAGGAAGCTCGGCCTCCCGCGCGGAATGAGTTTTCGGGCGGGCTGACCGCAATATTCCTGAACCGCTACTGCGATGCTGGGTGTCGGGCGGGCGGCGTCAGACGAACAGATTCGATCCTCAACGACCTGGTAGGTCGCCTCCGGTCGAATCTGTTCGTCTTTCTTGCCAGCGGACGCTCTGCCGCTTCTCGTTACGTGGTTCAGGGACAATTCGGGTTGACCGCATTATTCATGGGTCCCCTACTGCGCCTACGAGGGGCGGGCGGTTTTGGGAAGCATGGTACGAATCCTGAACGAGTCGAGATTATTTGATTCGTGGAGCTGCTGGCGCCGGACATGGGTGAAGCAAATGGCAATGGGACGCGTTTTGGACGCCGAACAATCAGGTTGAGGGTTTGGAGTCGTTAACTCGCAAAGCTCAAGCCGGGGTAATCGGGCGGGGTTGGTCGTTCTGGGCCTCAACTCGAACGTGGGTAGACGCTTAGTTCTTGCAAGGGCTATCTGAGGTGCATTATATTTAGCCAGCTTGTCGGCAGACGAGCGCTCATAAACCGAGAACGAGGAACTCCGTTCCTCTCGATTGAATTCAGTGCTTTTAGGTGCTGGTTGGCTCACGCTCAGTAAGGACGGGATCTGTTATTTCATGCGCAGCGAGTTTGCCTTCCCCGGATGAGTCCGCATTTAGGGCTCTTCGATTAGTTCGGGGCAGTCTTCCGGTCGCCAGGATACTCTGGGACGTTGATTCCAGTCGTCATCTTTAGCCAGGGAAGTGATTCGATCGTGCCCTCGCTTTCGGCCTGCTGGTCTTAAGGCTGGCGCGCTTCCCCTCGTTATGATTACCGCTGCGCTTTGTTGATTAGCGCTGCGATCGCGTATGAATTTCGTTGAGCTCAAATCAGATAAGCCGTGCAGCGCTGAAGAATTCCGTTGAGGTCGCGTCCGAAGGTGGGGGCGACCAAGGGATGTCCGCCCCGGGCAGCTGAGCTCCTCCCTTGAGGTGAAGCGCGGGTAGATTCGAGGCGCCTCGTTCGTAGCTGAGAGAGGTGTTGTATGTCCAAGATCCAGAGTGTCGCCGTTGCGGGTCATGGCACCTGCGGAAAAACAACACTCGTCGAGAAACTGCTGGCTCACTATAAGGCGATTCCCAAGGCGGGTAGCGTAGACGAGGGCACGTCGGTCCTCGATCACGACGCCGAGGAGAAGGAGCGCAAGTTCACGATCGAAGCTTCGACGGGGCGTATTGAGACGAAAGAGGGTGTGCTCCAACTCATCGACACTCCGGGTTATCCCGATTTTCTCGGAGCGGTCGTCGACAGTTACTCGGTGGTCGAGAATGCCCTGATCGCCGTCGACGCCGTCGACGGCATCCGCGTCAACACCCGACGCTGCTGGGACGAAGCGGGCAAGCTCGGACTTGCTCGCATGGTCGTGGTAACGCGTATGGACTCAGAAAAGGCCAATTTCAAAGAGCGGCTCGAGGAGATACGCGAGACCTTTGGTACGGAGTGTCACGCAATCTATCTTCCCGACAGTTCCGGACCGGCTTTCAGCAAGCTGCAACCGCTGCTGTTCGAAGAGGGCACGTCTTCTCTCGCCAAGACGCTCCACGACGAGCTTCTCGAGTCGATAGTCGAGGCGGACGAGGATCTGATGGAACGCTATCTCGAAGGCGAAGAGATTAAGCCGGAGGAGATCGAATCGGTCTTTACGAGCGCGCTTTTGTCGGGCAGCGTAGTGCCGGTATTCTGCTGTTCGGCCACTCAGGGTATCGGGTTGACTGAGCTAGTGGAGACGATTCAACACGTGGCGCCCGAGGCGGAAACCTCGATCAAGCGACGAGTCGAAGACTTGCACGGCGAGGAACTTCCCGACCAGCGACCGAATGACAGCGCGGAGAGCCCATTTCTCGCCCAAGTATTCAAAGTCGTCTCAGACGATTTCGTCGGCAAGCTTTCCTACATGAGAGTCTTTGCCGGTACCGCGACTGCCAACACCGCGGTGGTCAATCTCACGAGTGATGACAAGGAGAGATTGAGTACCCTCTTGTTCATGAACGGGAAAGAACAGAGCCAAGCGGAAACGGTTCGACCGGGGGATATTTTCGCCGTACCCAAACTCGAGAGTCTCCAAATCGGCGATTCAGTGGGCGCCTCGGGGGTTGAGCGCCGCGTCGCATTGGTTCGCCACCCGAGATCGATGGTGAAGCTCGCAATCGAGCCAAAGAATCGAAATGACGAGACGAAGCTGACCGAATCGCTCAATAAACTCGCCGAGACCGATTCGACTTTCAGCGTCGATCGAAATCCTCAAACCCACGAACTCGTCATTTCGGGACGCTCCGCTCTCCATCTCGAGACGATGCTGCACAAACTCAAACGCCGTTTCAAAATCGACGTCGATACAAAGGTACCCAAGACCTCTTACCTCGAATCGATTCAGACGAACGCTGAAGGTCACCATCGACACAAGAAGCAGACCGGGGGACGGGGCCAGTTCGGCGAAGTCTACCTCAAGATTGAACCGGGCGAGAAGGGCCAGGGCCTTGAATTCGTCGATCAGATTGTGGGGGGGGTCATCCCGAGTGGCTTCTTACCGGCGATCGAAAAAGGAATTCGGGAGGCGATGACAAGCGGAATTCTGGCGGGCTGTCCGATCGTCGACGTTCGAGTTATCGTCTACGACGGTTCTTACCACAATGTCGACTCGTCCGAAGCCGCATTCAAGACCGCGGGCCGTGAAGCCTTCAAGAAAGCGTTCTTGGCCGCAAAACCTTGTCTGCTCGAGCCGATCGTCAACATGGAAGTGTCAGTCCCCTCGGCCTTCCTCGGGGATATCATGAGCGACTTAAACAGCCGCCGCGCGCACATCGGTGGCATGGACGCTTTCGGCGATACGCAAGTGATCAAGGCGCAGGTTCCCGAGGCGGAGATCAAGCGCTATTCGATCGATCTGCGCTCGATCACAGGTGGAGAAGGATCTTACTCGGTCGAATTTTCTCACTACGACACCGTCCCCCCCCACGCTCAAGCCGAAGTGATCAAAGAGAATCAAGCCGAGGCGAAGGAGTCGGCCTAACCGCTCAAACTCGAGGAAGGGGCCGTTAGGCTCTGCGCCTGGACTTCTCCGGGTCGGGCTCGAAGGCTTCCTTTTGAGGGGCACAATTTTGAGACGCCATCACCCAGGTTAACCCTGGGTGATTTTTTTTGGGCTCGGTTGGCCACGCCGGTCGATCTGATGGACTCCTGGGTAGTCCGGCGTTGTCGCTCATTAAGACGCAGAAGAGATGACCCGTGAGTTTACCTATGAGCCTCGCTCTCTCCAGAGACTGCGAGACGATCGCGTTATCGGGCGTTCTCCAGAAATTGTCGTACCCCGCTTGAGCGTTCGAGATTGTCACGACGTTAACCCTCGATTGATCCAGTTTTTCGGGGAAACCAGCGGCTGCCACTTTTTGTCGATTGCACCCCAGCGATGCTAATCTTCGGAAGGGATCAGTAGGGGATAATGTCCTGGAAGGGATGTTGGCAATCGTGGTTAAAATTGAAGACTTGGTCTCAGAGCTTGTGGAGCGTGAGGGCTCAGACCTCCATATCTCAGCTGGGGCCCCACCGATGATTCGGCTGAGCGGCAAGCTCGTCGCAACCGGTAATGAAGTTCTCGACGGTGAGGGTACCCGCAAACTGATCTACTCGATCTTGGACAACGACCAGATCCTCGCCTTCGAACGCGACTTCGAATTGGATATGGCCTTCGGGATCGCCGGCTTGGGACGTTTCCGGTCCAACGTCTTTTATCAGCGCGGGGCGGTCGGGGCGGTCTTTCGGGTGATTCCGAATGAAGTCCTCAGCATGGAAGATTTGGGCCTTCCTATCGAGGTCTGCGAAGACCTTTGTATGCGGCCGAAGGGGTTGATTCTCGTTACCGGAGCTACGGGAAGCGGTAAGTCGACAACCCTCGCCGCGATGGTGGACTACATCAACCGCAAGCGGAACGACCACATCATGACGATCGAGGATCCCCTCGAGTTCGTTCACCGCAACAAGAACTGCCTGGTCAACCAACGCGAGGTGGGGACCGACACCCACGGCTACGCCGAGGCTCTGCGGCGCGTGCTGCGGCAGGACCCCGACGTGATCATGATCGGCGAGCTTCGAGATCTCGAGAGTATCTCGACTGCTCTCACGGTGGCAGAAACCGGCCACCTGACCTTCGCCACGCTTCACACGAGTGACGCGACTCAGACCATCAACCGCGTGATCGACGTCTTCCCCGCGCACCAGCAGCAACAGGTTCGCACGCAGCTTTCATTCTGCTTAGAAGCCGTCTTCTCGCAGCAACTCGTGACCCGTTCCGACGGACGGGGTCGCTGTCTTGCCATGGAGACTCTTCTGATGACGGCGGCGGCTCGCGCTCTGGTTCGCGACGACAAAGTGCACCAACTCACGTCGATTATGCAGACCGGGGGCAAGCTCGGAATGAAGACTATGAATCAGTCGCTGGCCGAACTCTATCGGTCTCGAAACGTCTCCTTTGAGGAAGCGATGAGCAGATCGCCCGACCCCGAGGACCTCAAGAGGATTTTTCAACGACAAAGCTAGGGTATGAAGTCTTCTATCAAGATCAATAAGCGACTCAGGCAGGTCCTGAGTCGCTACAGCCTAATTCCAGAAGAGCGCATCCAAGAGGCTCTCGAAGACGAGACGAAGACTCTGACCCAGGTCTTCCTCGAGTCGGGCGAGCTCGATGAGGGGCTCTTCCTCTCCGCGATGTCCAAGGAGACCGGAGTCCCTCCGATCAACTTGGAGAATCTCAACCCGGAGCCGGAACTGCTGGAGATCTTGCCCGAGAATCTCGCCAAGTATTACGGGGTTATCCCTGTGTCGCGGATTGGCAAGATCCTCTCGGTCGCCGTCGCCGATCCCCACGACATCGTCAAGCTTGACGACTTGTCGATGGTGACCTCCTGTACGGTCAAGCCGGTCCTCGCCACAGACTTCTCCATCGCGAAGTACATGGGCGAGGTGTACAACGCCAGCGGTAAACAAGTGGCGGATCTCCTCGAAGGGATGGGCGATCCCGACTTCGACATGCAGGAGGTCGCGGAGTCGAGCGACGACGACGAAGACTTCCTCGCCGAGGCGGGCGACTCTCCGGTGATCAAGCTCGTCAACTTGATTATCTACCAAGGAATTCGCGACAAGGCGTCGGATATTCATATCGAGCCGTTTGAGAAGTTCTGTCGAGTTCGTTACCGCTTGGACGGAGTTTGTCAGGAGGTGATGCGGCCTCCCCTGCGGATGCTCGGCGCTATGACCAGCCGGATCAAGATCATGTGCGGCCTCGATATCGCGGAGAAGAACAAGCCTCAGGACGGGAAGTTCCAGCTCAAGGTCGAGGGTCGACAGATCGACTTTCGGGTCTCGACTCTGCCCATGGTCCACGGCGAGAAGACCGTACTGCGGATCCTCGACTCCGGAAACCTCTCTCTCAGCCTCGAAAGTCTCGGATTTGAAAAGAAGAGCCTCGCCGATATCAGCAAAGCGATTCACCAACCCTACGGGATGATGTTGGTCACCGGGCCGACGGGTAGCGGTAAATCGACGACACTCTACTCGTCTATTAGCGAAGTCCTCTCCGAGACCGAGAATATCGTTACCGTCGAAGACCCGGTGGAATACCAGCTCGAAGGGGTCAATCAGGTTCCTGTCAATCCTAAGCGGGGGCTGACCTTTGCCGCGGCGCTACGTTCGATACTGCGTCAGGACCCCGACACGATCATGATCGGGGAAATTCGGGACCTCGAGACGATCGAGATTGCGATCAAGGCCGCGCTCACGGGACACTTGGTCTTCTCGACCCTGCACACCAATGACGCGCCGTCGACGATCACCCGGATGGTCGATATGGGGGTCGATCCCTTTCTCGTCGCTTCGGCCACGAACTGTATCTGTGCCCAGCGTCTGGCTCGGCGACTCTGTAATGACTGCAAGAGGCCGATGGAGGCGGTACCTCCCCCCGAGCGGTTGCTCGCGCTCGGCTTTCAAGAAGAAGACCTGAAAGCCCTCGTCCTCTACTCACCCGTGGGCTGCAACGTTTGCG
>CAYZYD010000274.1:0-6106 GCA_964482505.1 uncultured Planctomycetia bacterium
CCCGAAACGCCTGTCTTGCTTCATTAGTCGATAAAGACGATAGACGGGTCAAGGGCGATCTGGCCCTTCACTCCGGTGCCCGCGGACGCCGAATCGATCCGCCGTGCGGGCGGCCGAGGCCACCTGAGTCGCAGACCATCCGAGTTCAAACAGACCTTCGACCCGAACTCTTAGCTGCCGCCGAGCCGCTCTTCTCAGCCGTAATGATCTCGACATTTTTCTCGGAATCAAGGACGCTCTCTCGCTAATGTCTTCCTTCCGCCCTCCGCGGTTGTCCGAATCGCTCCCGCCTCACTTGCCAAAGTTCGAAGTCGATGACTTCGTGAAGATTTGCAACCACATTCGCTGAGGCGAGCTTTGGGTTCGGTCGCTAATTCGCGAAGGCGAACAACTCCCTGCAGACATGCTGAAGAGCGTGTGCTGCTGAAAAGCGTGTGCTTCTGAAAAAGGTGTCATGCGAACCCAGTTTATCCGTTCACTCCTCATCATTCTCACTCTGTGCCTCGCGGTGGGACCCGCTCTGAGTTGCCGCGGCTCCGGTTCCTCGGGGGCGGAGCCCCGCACCGATCGTCCATCGCCTGAGTCGGAATCGTCGAGTCCAGATGGCTCCACCTCCCGGAGTCTATCGCGACCCGCTTCCACCCAAACAAAACCGGCGACGGTCGGTGAGCTCGTCGCCCCGTTCCCGCGCGATCCCGATCCTCGCGAGCGCCATCTCAAAAACCTTCGGCAGTTGACCTTTGGAGGCGAGAACGCCGAGGCTTACTTCTCGGCCGACGGGAAACGACTCATCTTTCAATCGACTCGGCATCCCTACGACTGCGATCAGATCTTCACCATGACGACGGCGGGCCAGGACGTGAAGCTCGTTTCGACGGGTACGGGTCGGACCACCTGCTCGTTCTTCTGGTATCCCGAGAGCGACGCGCTGCTCTTCTCTTCAACTCACGAAAGCGCGGCGAGCTGCCCCGAGAAGCCCGACTTTTCCCAAGGTTACGTCTGGCCGATCTACGAGAGCTACGAAATCTACCGGGGTGGTCTCGATGGACAGAATCTCGTCAATTTGAGTCAGCAGCCCGGCTACGACGCGGAGGCTACTTTTGCCTTCGACGGTTCCAAGATCGTCTTTACCTCGATGCGCGACGGCGACCTCGACCTCTACTCGATGAATCCCGACGGAACCGAGGTGGTGCGACTAACCGACACCCCGGGCTACGACGGAGGGGCCTTTTACTCTTACGACGGTTCCAAGATCGTCTACCGGGCGAGCCATCCCAAAGGTGACGAACTCGAAGATTATCAAGCGCTCCTCCGTGAGGGTTTGATTCGACCGACTCAACTCGACGTCTACGTGATGAACTCAGACGGTTCCGGCGTTACCCAAGTGACCGACAATGGGGCCGCGAACTTCGGCCCCTTTATGCATCCCGACGGCGAGCGGGTTATTTTCTCGTCCAACCTGCATTCGCTCGATAAAGGCGGTCGAGAGTTCGATCTCTTTATTATTAATGTCGATGGTACGGGGCTCGAACAGGTCACCTTCACGGCTGCGTTCGACGGCTTCCCGATGTTCTCGCGCGACGGCAAGACTTTGGTCTTTTGTAGTAATCGGCATAATGCCAAGCGTGGGGATACGAATGTCTTTATCTGCGACTGGGTAAATTGAAATTGCTCGGGGCGAGAGGGGGTGCGGGCATCCCCTCTCGCCGAGTCGCTCGGCCCAAAACGAAACTCCTGGGGACACGCAAGTATGGAGCCGAGCCACACCGCGGGCGATCGCCCTCTCTCGAAATAATGTGATCTCGCTAGCCCGTTGTCTAAAACGTATTTACCGGTCCCAAGTCGGCTTTAGAGCGGGCGCGCGCGAAGGAACCTCATAACCTTGTAAGAACCACGATCTCGAGGGGGCTTCTTATGAAATTGCGCGAAAAGCAGATTATCCACAGCGAACCTCAAGCTGTCTGGGAAGCATTGACTGACCTCGAACTGTGGCCGGCTTGGAACGATCGAATCGCCAAGGTCGAGTTACTCGGAGGGATTTCGCAGGTCAAATCTGGGGCGAATTTCAAAGCGCAGCTCAGTTGGAAAGAGCGGGACTTCTTCGTGGTCGGTCGAGTCGAGCGTTGCGAAGCGCCCGCCGAATTTGAGTGTAGTTACCGGGCGCAGGAGCCCGAATCGCTCGAGATCGAGACCATCGATCGATACGAGGTTCGCCCCCATCTCAAAGGGACGCTGCTCAAGCGAACCGTGACCGTCAAGAACTCCGGCGTTCCGCTCTGGGCGCAGTTTCTCATCAGTATTATTCAGCGATTCGGAACCCCGGTTGAAAGCACCGTGCTCGAGGAGTTTGAAGATTACCTCGAAGAGCGCGAATGCACACTTCAACTCTAGTGTCCTGTTCGAAAAGTTCGAGCAAGAATCGCCGGCCCTCGACCTCCCTGGCGTTGTTGCCGCTCCTCGAAGGAGTTACCAATCCGACTTGCGTCGCGGCGCCTAGCCAGGAAGGCCGAATGGCTCGCCGAGTTCTCACTCGAACTTTCCGAACAGGACACTAGCAGCCCGCCCGATAAATCATTCCGCGCGGGAGGCCGAGTTTCCTTCGCCCAGCCCCCCCGGCGAAGCCTTGAATTATGACCTCTGAACTGCCGCCAGCGTTTGCTCGCATTATGAGTATTGCCACGCCGGCGATTCTCTGAGCGCCAAGTCTCGCAGCCACAAATCGAAAGTACTTTGCGGGCGATTTCGGTAGAAACATCGACCGACGCTTCTTGAGTCTTGCCCACGGCCTGACTCGAAAGAGGCTGCGGCCAGGGTTGAGTCGGATTTCAGGTGGGACCGCACGTAGTGGACAGTGGCGACGAAATTTGAACAATAAGACCACCTGAGGAAAGGTGGTCGTCATGTCAGTTCGAATGTCTGCTCTCGTCTCTTGTCTTCTCGTCGCCTCATGGATGACGTCGCTTACGGCTGAGGAAATCTCGGCGTGGCGCGGCACCCTCAAGTCGGATTGCCAATTGTCCGGTAAGATCGTTCCCGCCGAAGGAGCGGAGATCTCGCTCGATTTGAACGCCTACTCCGGGGATCTTCGCATCACTTCTGTGGCCAGTCACGGCACCTTCGTCAATGAAGGGGATCTGCTGCTCCATCTCGATACCAAGACGATCGACGAACAGATTCGCAAGGCGGAGTTCAACCTTAACGAAGCTCAATCGAGTTACGATCGAGCGGAGGCTCTCGCTCATCTCGACCACGAGGCACGGCTCGCCTCGGTCCGACGGGCGGAGCAGAAAGCCGAGTGGGCACAGCGACAACTCGACGGCTATCTGCAGAAGGAGCTCCAATTTAAGAAGGAGTCGGTTCGACTCCAAAATCAGGGCGGTCAGCACAGCCTCGACGATCAGCGCGACGAACTCTCAGAACTCCAAAAGATGTATCGTGAAGATGAACTCGTCGATTCGACGGAAGAGATCGTCCTCAAGCGCGCGAGACGACGGCTCGCGAGTTCGACCGCTCGCGTCGAACTTAGTGAGGCGCAGCGCGACTACGATCTCCGCGTCGTCGAGGTATTGAAGGAGGAGCGACTTCGGGCTGAGGCAAAGTCGGCCCGCGAGTCGCTTGAGCGCGAACGTCGCCGAACGGTAATACAGGAGCAGGCGAGTGAATCGAGTCTCGCCCGACAGTCTTTCGAACTCGAGCAGAAGCGCGAAACGCTCGCTCTACTCCGGCGAGATCGAGAAGCATTCACCGTGCGGGCCCCGCGGTCTGGACTCGTCCTTCACAGTTCGCTCGATGCCCTCCCGCAAGCGAGCCTCCTCAAGAACGGAGGTCGAATCGCTGCGGGCCAGGTCCTGCTGACTGTGGCCTCGGTCGATTCGCTCGAGGTCAAGACGCAGTTACCCGAAGCTGAACTCTACCGGGTCGGCAGCGGTGACGCTGCCCATATCACGTTTGAAGCTCTGCCAACATTGTCGGTAGTCGGACGGCTCTCAGTCAGCTATATGCCGACGATCTCGAGCAACGGTAATGTCTATGAAACCACGGCGCGGCTCAGCCAGAGCGATCCACGCCTGCGGGTCGGTATGTCCTGCCAGGTCACAATTCCGATCGAAGCGCGCGATGCAGTGTTGCTTCCGATTGACGCGGTTTCGAAGAAGGACGGCGATCCCCAGGTGCTTTGTCGCGATCAGGGTGGGGTCTTTAAAGCGCGCAAAGTCGTAACCGGACTCTCCGACGCTGAGCACATCGTGATCGTCAAGGGCGTCGCCGAAGGTGACGTGATCCGAATCGAGGATAAGCAGTGATTCGCACCCTGCTCACCATCGCGCTGCTCTTCAGCGTGGCCGCCGTGGAGGCCCAACCCAACCTGGCGGTCGAGACGCCGCCCGCGGGTCGGGTCTCGATCGCAGAGGCGCTGCGTCGAGGCACGGAGTTCCTCGTCGAGGGGCAGAACGCCGACGGCTCGTTCGGTCATCACACGTCAGGACGAACCTATGAGATCCTTGCGGACGTGCCCGGCTCTCACAAGGCGTTTCGAGTCGCGACGACCGCCCTCTGTTTTCTGGCGCTGGAGGCGCAACCGCAGCGCAACGAGAAGATCGATAAGGCGAGAAAGCGCGCGCTGGCTTACCTCCTGAAGCACGTCCGAGTCAAGCGTGCAAACCCAGTTGAGATGTACAATATCTGGGCCTTTGGTTACGGACTGCGCGCGCTTGCCGCTGCTCTCAAAAGCGGCGAATACGAAGACCAACGCCCGCAACTGTTGCGACGAGCCAACTCGATCGTCGAAGCGCTCAAGCTCTACCAAGTACCCGACGGAGGGTGGACCTATTACGACTTCGATGTCGGTTCATACCACCCTTCGGGATCCAGCATGTCCTTCACGACTGCGACAGTCTTGATCGCGATTCACGAAGCTCAAGAGCAGGGAATCACGGTTCCCGAGCCGATGGTGCGCCGGGCGGTGCGGAGTATCGAGCGTTGTCGCAAGAAAAACGGCTCCTACCTCTACGGAACCTACCTGCGCTACGCCCCGAAGCTCGGAGTCAATGAGCCCAAGGGTTCATCGATGCGCTGTTCGACCTGCAATCTCGCGCTCAAGTTGCACGGCGCTGACGTGTCACAAGCCGACTTCAGCCAAGGCATCGAGTATTTGATCGACCATCACCGCTTTGCGATCGCCGGCTTGCGTCGACCGATCCCCCACGAATCTTGGTATCAAGTTTCGGGGTACTTCTACCTCTACGGCCATCAGTACGCCGCCCTTTGTCTTGACTACGTACCCGCCGAAAAGGCTAAGGAGTACTGGCCCCCGCTCGCCCAGGCGATCCTCAAGGCGCGACAGCAGGACGGCTCTTTCTGGGACTATCCCCTCTACGGGTACCACAAGTACTACGGCACCGGCTACGCAGTCCTCTCGCTGGCTCAGAAGCCCGGGAGTGAATGAGGCGGGTTGGATTTGGCGTGGTTGAGACCGGCGTCGAGAGAGTTTTCTGATGTTGGTTCGAGTGGTGCTCGCATGTCGAGACCTGCAAGTCAGCCAGCGTATTGCGCGACTCTTGCCAAGCGAGGACCTCGAGCTCAACACGCTCCGCGGGCGTACGCGTTGGGAGCAACTGGTCAAACAGAGCGCCGAAGTCTTCCTCCTCAGCCACGATCTCATCCCCGATCCTCCGAGCGAGAGCTTCTCCGAGCTCTGGGCCAACCCCGAACGCCCCGACGTCTTCGTACTCTCCCGCGGCGACAAGGAGGAGAGCGCCCGTCTCCTCACCGCCGGTGCCACGGCGGTGTTCGATCCGATACTCCCGACGACGTCCTGAGCGAGGCGTTCGAGTCGCTCATTGCTCGAGTTCGGTCGCGCCGGATCGAAGCCGTCGAACAGGTGGAGTTCGGCACGCCTCGACTCTCCGACTTTGTCTCTCGGAGTGAGTCGATGCAGCGCTTCATGCAGGTGGTCGAGCGTCTTCTCGGCCACGACTCGACGCTACTCTTTACCGGTGAGACCGGAGTCGGTAAGGAGCATCTGGCGCGAGCGATTCACAACGAGAGCGACCGCGCTAGCAGCCCGTTGAAAAACTGCTTTCGATGCGGGAGGTCGAGAATTCGAGCC
>CAYZYD010000275.1:0-6096 GCA_964482505.1 uncultured Planctomycetia bacterium
CTGACGCCGCGAGCGGACGCCTTGCGACTTCGCAGTAGCGGGCTCATGAATAATTCGGGCTAAGAGTCTGCTGAGCGCTCTTCGCGTGACCAGAGGCGGGAGAGAATACACCGGATCCAGGAGCGCCGAGGCGGACGGTCAGAGGACGAGAGCAATGCGTCACCAGAGCGCTGGATCTCTGGTGACTTTTGACTCACCGGCTCTGGGCTCACGGATTCTGGGCTAACCGGCGAGAAGAGCTGCAACTCGACAAGCTGCCGCTCCTCGTAGCAGAGCTGAAAGTCTGGAGTTTCAGGTCCCGACACAGCTTTCAAGTGACCCGATTCGTCGAGCTCGAGTTCCTGAGTGAGCATTCGTTCCGTCTCGAGGGCGCCCTCCTCCTCGAGCCGCTTGAGCTCGAGCGCCTCAAGCGCACCGAGCAGACTCTCGTCGACATCGGGCAGGAACTCGTCGTAAGAACTCTGGCCGACACAATCGTCGACAGGGATCGGTATCGTTACGGAGTGAGTATTGCGCTCGTCCCCGATACAGACTTCAACCTCGAAGAGGAGCACCTTACCCGAAGCGTAGGCGGGAACCGTAAACTTGGCCGCGAGCTGATCCACCGCCTCGACCGCGATGATCGGTCCCGCGACTTGTCGCCAGAAGCACCGCGCGTCGTCGGGGAGATCGAGAAAATCCCGGAGATAGAGCACGTCGCCCACCCGGTATGAAGGGAAGTCGTCACCGGGCTCTTGAGATTCTTGGGTCGTGATATCGGTGTCAGAACTCGTCACGATGAGAAGGGTCCTCCCGAATACTCGGGTTCGGTCTCAGCCCGCTGAGCGTTCGATTGATGCCCTTCGATAAGGCTCTGGACGAGATTGTAGAAGTAGCGCGACTCCGCTTCTTGGTTGCCAGATTGATCGAAGTAGGCCTCCTCGAACCACCAGTCGGGATAACCACTCTCGTTGACAAAGGTCCCCTCGCCCACAAAGCGAAACAGCCGCTGCCGGCTGCCATCCTTCAAACGAAGCGAGACCGAAAAACAGTCAACCGAATCGTAGGCGCGGGCGACGTACTTCCAGAGGTTCCAGTCGTCGTACTGATACTCGACCTCGACAATCCAGTCGAAGAGTACCCGACGCTGCTTCTTGAAGAACCAGAGAGTCCGTGTCTCAATATCGATATAGGAAGCGCGCTCCCGAAGGGTCACCCGCTTATAGGTGAGCCCGAGCGTCAAGATGATAAAGAGGCGCGAGGTCGTGACGAAGAGGCGATCTCCGTCACGACGGAACCAAGGACAGAGATCGAACAAAGCCTCCCCCTTATCGCGATTCTGATAAAGTCCCAGCCCGGATATTTGGGCGTTCAGTGCTACCCTCAAGCATCGCTTCTCAGCGCAAATCCGTCGAGCCGAGGCGGTCCAGGTCGGGCTCGAACTCGAGAATTCCCGAGTGAATCGACGAGCAACTGTATTTGCGACAGCAACTTATAGAGAAGCCGAGATCGGTGAAACAGAATCGAGCTCGGTGACGCCACCTAGGGGTAAGGAGAGAAACGGAGAGAAACGATGACTGTACCCCTTGACCAGCTTCTTGCGGAATCGCAATGGGTCCGCAATCTCGCTCTCAGCCTCGTGAGAGATCACCAGACCGCCGACGACGTGGTGCAGGAAGCGTACCTACGCGCCCTCGCCTCCCCTCCGCGCGAGGCTACTCGAATCCGAGCATGGTTCCGAACGGTCGTCCGCAACGTGGTGACAAGCCGTTACCGGTCCGAGAGCCGTCGACGGCGACGTGAAGAGACCGTCGCCGCCCGCCCCGAGGTCGAGAGCAGTACCGAGCTTGTCGAGCAAGTGGACCAACAACGCTTCCTCGCCGCCGCCACTTGCGAACTCGAAGAACCTTACCGGGAAGTGATTCTATTGCGCTTCTTTCGCGACTACAGCTCGCGCGAGATCGCGGCTCAACTGAACATTCCCGATTCGACCGTACGAGTGCGGATCTCGCGAGGCCTCGACAAGCTCCGCGAGCGCCTCGATCGCGAGTACCGAAGCCGCGACGAATGGGTCCTCGCCCTTCTTCCACTCGCCCGACTCGCGCCAGGAAGTGCCACCGGCTTAACGAGCCGCGGAATCAGTGCGGCGAGCCTCTTTGGAAGCGGAGCAGCTTTCATGACGCTCTGCTTCAAGCTTGCGGTGCCGCTCTTGATCGTCGGACCCTTGATCTTCCTCTGGCAGAGGGAGTCTTCAGAAGTCGACAGCGCGACACGAGAGCGAACCCCGAACTCTTCGCTTCCCCCAATTGTCACTGACACGACCGAAAGACAACTCGCAGGAGCGAGCGAGAAACAAGCCGAGACCGAAAATGCGAGTGGCGGCGTCAGAACGTCTGCCGCGGATACACCATCGCTGAGATACAGTGGCTTCGTCTATTCAAGCTCGGGACGAGCTCTCCCCGAAGTAACGATTCAGTGGCTCCTTCCCTTTATCGGTGATCTCAAGATGAGCCGCCCGGCTGGGGCTCCAAACCCCGACGGCTCCTTTGTGATCTCGACAACTTCGACCGCGGCCGAGTTGAATCGAGCCGAGCTCGAGTTTGCCGCTCCGGGACACGAGACAAAACGCATCCCCTTGCGGGCGTTGCAAGAGACCACAGAGAGGGACTCGGTCTTCGAAGTCGAGCTCTTCGCCGAGCGCACGATCCGCGGGCGAGTCACAGATCTCGAGGGGCGGGGGATCGGAGGGGCCGAAGTCTCGCTCACGCGGGGTCGCGTGGGTCGGGGGATCGACTCGGAAGGAGGTCTCGAGACCATCAACCAATGGTCGCGAGCGGGCAGCACAACTTCAGGCGCGAGCGGCGATTTCGAGTTCCGAACCTTCGACGCGGATCAGTATTCGGTCGAAGTTCGAGCCTCGGGGTTTTCGGGTCCCGTCGTACGCACTATCGAGAACGTCGATTTGCGGAAAGAGTGGACGATCCAACTCAAACCGTCGACAGGGATGCGGGGCCGAGTCCTGTTTGCAGACGGCACCCCGGCCGCGGGCGCAGAAGTTTCGTTCTACTCAAACGTCACCCGCACCGCGGGGATCCACCTCACGACCGACGACCGGGGTGAGTTCGCAAGCGACGAGACACCACCTGGAGCCGAAGTTCTCATCTCGATCAACCATCCCGAAGCCGAGATCCCCACCGGAGAGCGGCTTCCGGTAAAAGCGGAGTACGAGTTCGTCCTCGACTACGCCGCCCGCCTTCGCATCGAACTCCAAGGCGAAGCACTCCCCGACCGTCTCCGAGTAGAGCGAGTCGTGGGACGATTCATCGATTACGAAGAAGTCGAAGTCGTCGCTGGCGTGATCGAATGGAACCGGCTCCGCGCGGGTCCCGGCGAACTCCAACTCCGCGACGGGTCTCAAGCCACTCCTTGGATCGCCTACGATCTCAAGCCGCGGCAGACCGAGACGATTTTGGCCACGCTCGAACCACTTACAAAAATCGAGCTCTTCGTGCAGACCGCTGACGAAGAGCCGATTCGAGATGTGCGGGTTGCGCTGATCGGTCCCAGTCGGACCGACGACTTGGGTCAAGGTCGACTTCTGCGACGCCTGACCCTTCCGACGGGAGAGCTCAAGAGCGCCGACTTAGATTGCCAAGGAGGCCGTCTTCTCCTCGAGGCGGCGGGCTACGACCCAGCTTGGATCGAACTCGATCCCTTTCTTGAGGAACTCGATCCCGACGCGCCCAACCCGATCGTGGCCACGCTCCAGCCGGAGACGATCCTAGAGTTTATGATCAACGGTCCCGGAGCGGCGCTCGCCGAAGGGCTCGCGATCGGTTTTACCAGCTTCACCCCTCGGGTCTCGGCTTGGATCCACCATTCGGAACGCTTCAAAGAGAAGCGCAGCCAAAGCCCAGATACAGTCTTCACCGACTCGGTCGTGCACGAGGGGCGGGTCGTGGTCCGGGGCTTGCCCGCGGGCCGCTACATCTTTTCGATCGGAGCGGGCGATCGTCTCGTCGCGACCTGGGAGCAATTCGTCGAAGCGAGCGAAACTCAGACGATCACGGTCGAGAGGCCCGCCGAACTCGAGTTGCGCGGTCACGTAGCGATCGACGGAGAGCGGATGCAGAGCGGGATCCTGAGCTTCTACCGCCTAAACCCGGCCTTCCGAACCGAGGTAAAGATCGAGTCCGACCTCGATTTCGAGGTCACGGTTCCCGAGGGCTACTACTGGATCAACTACCGATCCGAAGACCAACCCGGAACTTTGGGTTATCAATTCAACCGGCGCCTGCAAGCGTCCGATGAAGATCTCAAGTCGCTGCGACTCGCGGTTACGACGAGTCGAGTCGAAGGTCAAATCGTCGACCACGAGAACGTGCCTGTGGCCAGCCAAGCGCTCGAGATCTACCACAAGAATCGAGGCCGGTTTCCGCTTCTCACGGACGCGCAGGGACACTTTACGCTCGATCGGGTCCCGCCCGGCCAGTACGGGATATGGTGGAAGTACACTTACTCGGGAGCGATCACCGTTCCGGCCGAACCAACGACCGAAGTCGTGATACAGCTCTCCGAAACCGCTCGATAAAAAGAAGAAGCCCCGAGTCGGGGCTTCTTCCATTCCCTTTAAACCAGTTCAGGTCAAATGATGGCTACTCCCACTATCACGGAACGGGAGTGCAGATCCCTGTCGGACAGTCGGGGAGGTTATCCGTCGTGGGATCGGTCCCACAATCACTCGGCTCCGGAATCGCCGGGGACCCGGGAACAAAGAGATTGTTGAGTAGGAAAATCGCGTCGGCGATGTTGACCGCGCCGTCATCATTGACGTCGGCCGCGTCCGAGCACTGCGGGGACGGAGATCCTGGCACAAAGAGCGAGTTCAGGAGGAAGATCGCATCGGCGATGTTGCGCGACCCATCCCCGTTGATGTCGCCGCGGATGAACGTCTCAAGAACCCCGGTGGGATTCCCGAGTAGAGCGACGTAGCTGCCGATCAGGCTATTGAGATCGCCGCCGAAACCGGCGAGCTCCCAGGATTGGTTGATGACCTTAGGCGCTCCGGGCGAAGCGACCTCACCCACGATCCCGACGTTGTAAAAGCCCGAGGTCTGCACGGTCATGATCTGGGCGTCGGTGACTTCGGGATCGACACCATTTCCTGGAACGAGTTGATCGATGAAGTCGTCACCGATCGCGTTTTCCTGGGTGTAGGCGATATCTTGAAAGCTCGAAAGCGTCTCACCAAAGACGTCCATAAAGTCCATCTCGGTAAAACTGTCGTCACCGTCAAAACTCGCGTTTTCGTCGACACCGTCGACGAGATCAAATCCGGTCCCGGTCGTACCCTGGAATCCCCAAAGGTCACCACTCGAGATAAAGAGGCCGCTCACCTCGTCACCGATGAGCCACGACCGCATCACGTCGAGTTCTGAGTCCGTGAAGATGTGGTCGAGCGGGAAGGTGCCGCAGACGAGCCAAATCCGGGGAGTATTTGAGAGATCGAGACAGAGTTGATCGAACGGTACTCCGGCCGGGTCGACGACAGTTACGGTGCTGCCGAGCCCAGTGAGTTCGGTTTGCAATGCGGCGACACTATCGAGCGACCCCGCCGGATCCTCGAGGGCGAGAATGACATCGTCGGCCGTGGCGGTCGGATCGGCCACCGTGATCATGACCGAGGTCAACTCGCTCCCCGCAGCGCAGGTCGCGATGATCTCGTAAGTGATGAGCCCCACCGGGGGCGAGGCGTCGTCGTAGCTTTCGGCGTCGCCCGCGAGCGTCGCGATATTGAGTCCGTTCTGAAGAACGTCGATACTCGTGATCGAAGGATTGCTTGTCCAACTCAATGACATGACCTGCGTCTGGCAATCGTAGTCCGCCACGAGATCCTGCACCGGAATGCAGCCCGGGGTGCAACTCACACTCAACTCAAACGAACCCACCAGCGAGTTATTGAAATTCGAGACTCGGATGATGACCGTTTGACCTGCGAGGACCGGGACCGAGAGGGCCGAATCGCGCAGAACATTGGTGTCGTTCGTGCAGGTTAGGGCGGGGGTCGTGCCGAGCGCGTCGTCATTACAACCGAGCTCGGAGCCGGCGAGATCCGCA
>CAYZYD010000276.1:0-6079 GCA_964482505.1 uncultured Planctomycetia bacterium
AGGTGGATTCGGTGGGTGGAGAGGATGCTCGTGGATTCGTCGAAGAGCCCGATGGCTCGAATGGATTTGACCTGGCTTCCGTTGTTGAGTCGGGTTGAGAGTTCTTCGATGAAGTTTGCGAATCCGAAGAAGAGTTGGAGGCCGGAGTTGGCTTCGGTGATGACGTAGACTCCGGCGAGGTTTGCGGGTTCGATCGAGGGGGGGGTGGGGAGTCCGGTGAGATCGACGAGGACGCCGCCTCGGTTGAAGGTGCGGAAGAGACCGACGCCGGTGAGGTCGAGGTCGAAGCCGGTGGCGGATTCATCGACGATGGCGGCCGCGGTGGCGGGGTTCCAGGAGACGGTGAGGGCGCCGATAACATTTGAGAGATTGATGATGCGTTGGGCGGTGAAGTCGGGGTCGCTGGCACCGTGGCCGAAGTCGGTGACGAAACCGCGGATGTTGACGGCGTCGCCGACGTCGAGGCCGGTGGTTGAGAGCGTTCCGGGGTTGATGTCGTAGTTGTCAGGGTCGGCGTCGTTTGAGGAGTCGACGCCGGTGCCGGTGAAGTCGAAGAGGGTGATCGACCGGCCGCCGATGCTTTGGATCTCCATTTCGACGTTGGCTCCGACTTGGGTTACGTAACCGCGGAGCGCGGTCTGGCGCAGGTGGACTCGGCCTTCGGTAACGTCGGCGTTGAGTTCGTCGTCGGTGCCTCCGACTTGGCCGAAACAGGTGACGCACTGGCCGACCGAGATATCGTCGGTCGTCTGGGTGGCGGTCGAGAGTTCTCGGGTGACCGTCGTATTGGTTCCCATCGTGACGGTGACTTCGTTGCGGAAGCTCAGAGTTCCGGCGGCTCGCTCGAGCGTGGCTCCCTTGATAGTCAGTTGGTTGCCCGATCGCGCGGTGACGTGCCCTCGGACGACGTCAAGCGTTCCGCCCGGTACATCGGTGCCGCCGTAGACGTGGTCTGCGATGAGGACTCGGTTCGCAACGTCGAGGTCCCCGACCACGATCATTCCCGTGAGGTCGGGGAGGGCAGCCACTTCGTCGAAGCCCGCCGTGCCTTGGAAAGT
Source organism: uncultured Planctomycetia bacterium (assembly GCA_964482505.1). GTDB lineage: Bacteria > Planctomycetota > UBA8108 > UBA1146 > JAJFFE01 > CAYZYD01. The sequence goes on from CAYZYD010000276.1 coordinate 1,059, forward strand.
GCTCCCGTCGATGTCAAAGGTTGTATCCGTGTTTGTCTCGACGGTCAGGGTTCCGAACTCGGAAGTACCTCCCGACAGAGTGTAAACAAACGGCCGGATGATCAGGTCAAAGCTGCTGCTTTCCGAGTCGACAAAATCGAGGGGACCTCGCAGCCGGATCTTCTTACTCGCATCGAATCCGATCTGCGCCATCAAGACGGGTTGGACAGTGACGGTGGGAGTGCTACCTGAGAATTCGACTCGGTTCGAAGCGCCGAGATCGAAGTCGATCACCAGGTGAGCGGGTACTCCGGGCACGATGACAAGTCGATTGGTTTCTGCGAATTGAATCGTCACTTCGGTCGTGGTGAGGACCGCCCCGTCTTCGTCGATGATGTTACTCGCCGCGACCTGGACCGGATCTCCCGAGGCGTCCTCAACATGTAAGTCGGCATTTGCGTAACTCAGCTCGAGGGTCACGCTCGTATACGTCCCCGCCCCGACGCTGAGGGTTGTGAGTAGTTCGGTGAGGTCCGTGTATTGAGCGAAGTCAACCCGGGTGGTGGTCGGCAGCGCTTCTAAGACTGCGCCGTCGGCTCGGTTGAGCGTCAGCGAGACGACGTCGACGCTATAGGTAAAGAAGTCGCCCTGAGAATCGGTGAGACCGATCGACAGCTCGGCGGAGTCGCTCGAGCTCGAACTATCACAACCGCTGCTGATAAAGAGCGCGGCCAACAGGAGTGCCACGAGCGAGAAGAATTGCGTCCGCGCGGAAGTTTGCGTAGTGGGGTGCATGAGGATTCCTTTCTCGGATCTTCCCTCTTGCGAGCGAGGCGCCCGCGATCCGTTGCCTGGTCAACCCCTCAAGCTTCATTCGAGATGCGTTTGTCAGCAAATTTCTGAGCAGTGCCGAGTGCCCGAGGGCGACCGGGTTCTCTAACAGTCCGCCCGCATAGTGCTTTCGAGACTGGTGAGATTTGGGGCAGGCGGAACCGCGCCGGTGTAGGTGTTATTGGTGCTTGGGCAACGGTTGACTGACGCGCCCCGATATCGCCGGCCTCAAACCGAGTGGCTTTCCGGGCGGGCCGCAAAGGGGGCTACGGTGCGAGTCGTAGAGAAGTCCATGAATACGCGAGAAGCGGTCTGCCGGTGACTTTCGATTCGAGAGCGAGAATTCGAGACCACCGCGGCTGCGTGAGGTCGCCGTCCTGCCCGACGGGCAATTCGCCCGGGCAACTCACCTTGACCCTCAGCCAGTTACGTGCATGCTTGCACCGACATGCCTGTATCTGCCTCCCGCTGAAGGGGGCCAGAGGGGCAGAGGCAATCCTGCGGAGTGCCTGTTTCTGAAGCTGTTGGGAAGTTCGGTTGGTGAGGAGGCTTGAGGGTGCCAGTGGAGAGCAAACCGCGGAATTTATCATTCGGAGCGATCGTCCGGTTGGCCCGGGTTTCGGGTTGGGCTATTACCATAGCCTGCGCTAGTTTGACCCTAGCGGCCCCAGCGACTCCAGCGGCCCGGTGGTGTCCAGGATCTTCGAGCGAGAAGCGAGCGAAACCGTTGTACCCGCAAGTCGCAGCCACAGTGCAAGAGCTACTCAAAGGGATCGAGGAGATCCCGGCCGAGCGCCGAGCGCAACTCGATGAGCTCGTGCAGTACACCTCTCAGCGGCTCGAGGCTAAAAAGCCCGTCTGCCTCACTTTTATCTGTACTCACAATAGTCGCCGGAGCCATCTCTCGCAGATCTGGGCTCAGACCGCTGCCGCCCACTTTGGGCTCGAGGGCGTCGTCACCTACTCGGGTGGTACCGAGGCAACCGCATTCAATCCGCGGGCTGTGCGCGCCCTCAAGCGGGCCGGTTTTCGGATCGACCAAACGACTTCGGGTGGGAATCCGATCTATCATGTTCGCTATAGCGATCGCGCGTTTCCGATCACCTGCTTTTCCAAGTTCTACAGCGGCGCTCCGAATCCGAAGGCAGACTTCGCTGCGATCATGACCTGCACCTCGGCGGATGCGAGCTGCCCGATCGTGCAGGGCGCGGACGTACGGATCGCGATTCCGTACGAAGATCCAAAGGCCTTCGACGGTACACCCAAAGAGGAGAAGGCATACGACGAACGCTGTCGACAAATTGGTACCGAACTGCTCTACGTGTTTTTAAGGGCCGCGGAAGCGCAAGAGACCGTCGGGGGATAGCCGCCTTCTCAGCGGGCTGCTAGGCCCGCGTTATTCATGAACCGCGTAGCGAGAAGTCGCAAGGATAGAATCCGTCCTTCTGGCGCCGCGAGCGGACGCCTTGCGACTCCGCAGTAGCGGGCTCGTGAATAATGCGGGCCAGCCTCCCCGAAAAACTGCTTTCGATGCGGGAGGTCGAGATTTCGAGCCCATTGCCCCCCGGCGAATCGGAGGCGTATTGGTCATACTTCGAGGTTAGGCTGGGCGAAGAAGCTCGGCCTCCGGCGCGGAATGAGTTTTCGGGCTAGCTCGCTTGACGCTCTTTGCGATAGTCTTCGATAACGCGAGGAATCGTCTCGACTGCATAGTGAATCTCGTCTTCGAGCGTATCCGCCGCCACCGAGACGCGGATGGCCGCCCGGGCGGTATCGAGGTCGAGGCCGATCTGTTCCATGACGTGAGAAGTGTCGAGACTCTGAGAGCTACAGGCCGATCCCGAGGAGATCGAGATCCCGTGCCGGTCGAGGTCGAGAACCAGGCGGATGCCTTCGGTCCCGGGAACCGAGAGGCTCAGTATCGAGGGGATACGGTACTCTTCCGAACCGTGGATCAGCAAGCCGGGAAGCTGTTTGCTTAGACCGACAAGCAGTATCTCGCGCAGCTTCTCCATATGGGCGAGATTTCGGTCGAGATCTCGGTGCGCGATTTCTAGTGCTTTGGCAAAGCCGAGCGCGGCTGCGACATTCTCGGTGCCCGACCGAATTCCCCGCTCGTGGGATCCCCCAAAGAAGAGGCTTTCGATTTCAACTCGTGAGCGGAGACAGAGCGCTCCGACTCCACGTGGTCCGTGCATTTTGTGGCCGGACAGAGTCAGTAGATCTACCCCGAGCTCCTCGAGGTCGAGTTTGAGTTTTCCGCACGCCTGCGCAGCGTCGGTGTGAAAGAGCACTTCGGGCCCGATCGCCTCCCGAATCGCGCGGATCGGTTGTACGGTGCCGAGCTCATTGTTTGCGAGCATCACCGAGACGAGGACGGTGTCGGGTCGCATAGCGCGGGCGACGGCTTGGGGGTCGACTCGACCCGTCGCATCGACTTCGAGTCCGGTAACCTCAAAACCCTCCCGGAGCAGTTGCTGTATCGGCCCGAGCACGGCGGAGTGTTCGACGTAGGAGGCGATCAGGTGCCGGCCGCGCTGTTTGGCCGCGCGCGCGGTTCCAAGCACGGCGAGATTGTCCGATTCGGTAGCGCCCGAGGTAAAGATCACGGTCTGGGGTTCGGTTGAAAGTTCGCGGGCGACCGTGCTTCGCGCCTCTTCAAGGAGACGACGCGCCTCGCGTCCCGGAGTATGGAGGCTCGAAGGGTTACCCTGAGCGGCTGGCCACTGCATGAGTTCGGCCACCTCGGGGTGAATTCGAGTGGTGGCAGCGTTGTCGAGATACGCTTTCAACTGACCCTTCTCCCATCCCGCAATTTCTTGGAGACCGCTCGCACTTGGAGACCATTCGCAGAATCGTCTCTACTGATCCTGGCCGTTCTACGGTCCGATTCGAGCAGTCCGGGAGGACTGCCCGGCTCCGCGCGATACGAAAACACGCTCCAAACCGTCGGGTTGGAGCGTGCCATTTGTACCGCACAGCGTGGCTGTCGGGAAGTGGGTGCTCCCCGGGAAGCGAGAGCGATCTCGTCGAGAAAGCTCCAGATTAGTTGACCTCGCGGTAGGTGAGCTTGCGGGTCACGATTTCGGGCGCCGGTCTCCCGTCTACCTCGGCGTATCCCGTCGTGTTCCAGTCGAGCATCTCGCCGCGCTGCCGCGGAAGCTTCAGGTCGCCACCCCAGTGCCAGCTCACTCGCCGGGCTTCGAGGTTGCCAAAGTAGTACTCGACTCGCCCTTGGTCGGGGGCGGTGTAGCCGTCGGGGACGGCGAGGTCGGCGCGGGGTTGACTGTGTTCGTTGACCTCGAATTCTGGCTCAAACATATCAGCCACCGCGACGTCGACGGGCACCCAGCCAATATTGGGAGCGTGAAACTCGACCCAAGTGTGGGATCCCTGATCGATCTCTTCGCCGTTGAGCGGACCCTTGAAGAGGGCTCCGTAGACGATACGAGTCGGGATGCCGACCGACCTCGAGATCGCCGAGTAGAGCGAGTGGAGATCGGCGCTATCTCCGGTTCGAGCGGTGTAGCAGTCACTGCTCGAGCCGACGCCCGTCGGTTTCATCCGTTTGAGTTGGTCCGGGAGCGGGTCTTTGGCGTGGTGGTTGGCGTGTTCAAGGACCGCTTTGAAGATGATCTGCGAGGCCCGGATGGGGTTGTCCTCCGAGCCCACCGTGTTGCGAGCCAGTTTATTGACGTTTGCGTCGATGACCGAATGCTCTGAGTCCTCAAGATAGCGGTTGAGCAGCTCGATCTCCTCCGCCGTGTGGGGTCGTGTCTTATTGGGATCGAGGTCCGAGCTGACCTCATACCTCTGCAGCGTAAAGGTCGTCTTGATCTCGACCTCCCCCGGTTCGGGTTGGCCGAGACTGAGATAGAGGTAGCGATTGCCGTGCTTGTCGTACACGAACTTATGCCCCACGGTCGACGCGACCCCGAAGTCGCGGACGTTTTGCATCTTGTCGGTCGGGCTCGGAGTCGGGAGCCAGAGATTGACTCGGTTTGCTCCTTCCGGAATCTCGATGGTAAAGAGGTTCTCCACGGCGAACGTAGCGGGATTCCCCTCCTTGATTCCCGGGGCGGGTTCTGCACCGGGGTTGGGAAGAGACTGACAGCCCGCCAAAGTAACGAGCAATGTGAGTCAAGCGAAGTGAGAGGGCATTTCTTACCTTCCCGCAGAACTCAGACCGCAAGCGGCTCAACGAGGCCACC
>CAYZYD010000277.1:0-6069 GCA_964482505.1 uncultured Planctomycetia bacterium
CGGCCAAACTCCGACGCAGATCGAGTGACTTCTCGGCGTATCAGTCGCACGGTGGATATCACCGCGTGAGAAATAAATCGTGGCAAGTCGGTAATAGCTGAAGGCAGTATCCGGAGCGCTGTTGAGCCGCTTGCGAATATCGAGACTCTCTTGACCGTAGTTGACGGCGTTGTCGAAGTCCCCCTTGATCATCAAGATGTCGGAGAGGTTGCTCAATGCCATCGCCTGAAAGGCCTCAAGCCGGAGATCTTGCCAGATCTCGAGACTTCGACGAAAGCACGCTTCCGCCTCTTCGAGCCGCGTCTCCATCTTGTAGACGAGACCCATATTGTTGTAAGCCGAAGCAGCGCCGCGGCGGTGATCAAACGCATCAAGTATTCTGAGACAGTGCTGATAATGGCTCCGGGCCAATTCCGAAGAGCCGATGTTGGTCGAAGTACGACCCAGATCTGAGTGCAGGCTGGCCGCGGCGTACCGGTCGCGGAGCGCGAGCCGCTATTCGAGAGCTTCGATGAGAACATCGCGAGCTTCATGGTAGTTGCCGCAGGTAAACTCAAGGCGACCCCGTGCCTCCAGGATGAGCGCTTGAAGCGATGGGGGTAGGTCTGTGGACTGGGTCCGCTTGAGCTCTCGTAAGGCTTTGCTCGGAAGATTGAGACTCTGCTTGGCCTGACCGAACTCAATCACGAGCCGGCACCGCACTTCTTGAGCTTCGAGATCGAATTCGTGGCGCGGTTGCGAGCTAATGCTCGCTTCGACTCGAGCGCAGAGCTCGGCGCACTCTGAATGTTGACCGAGGGCGTTTAAGACCTTTGCACGCTCGAGGGCCGCTCGGAAGTCGAGCGTCGTCGCAGTGCTCTCCTCGAGGGGAAAGAACTGGTCGAGCTCCGCCAAGGCGGCCTCGAACCGACCCAACCTCCTCAGAGTTCTGATCGACTGAAGCTGCTGGTTGAGCTTGAGCTCTCCGGCTGGAAGCGCGCTCGTGAGTTCTCGAAAGCGCTTGAGGGCGGCCTCGTAGCGGCCCAGCGCAAACAGCGACTCCGCTTCGTACTGAATCGCCTCCGCCGATATCCTCACAGAAGTGGTCGCATCGTCCGGGCTTTCCGGTCGTTCGCGGAGGCTCTTGATTTGAATCAGGGTTGTGCGCTCGGCGAAGAGCCGAAAAAGCTTCGACCAGTGCGCCGCATCTTCATTCGGTGGCTGGGCTGCTTCGGCGATTTGGATCGGCTTCAAGTCAAGCTGTCCGGTCGAGACCATGTCTCGGGTTGTCCGCCACTGGTCGCTCCTGAGATCGTAGTGCAGGATCCCCTCGCTCTCGAGCCGTCTCAGTCTCTCGAGGAGCTGCTCCGAGTTGTCTCCAAGCGCTCCGCACAATCGGTTGAGCACCTTGCCTGGTAGCAATCCGCCCGCCCCGATAAGAGTGGCAAGGAGTAACTGCGATTCGGGCTCGAGAGCCTCCCAATCTTCTGTTTCGAGCCGAGCGAGACTATTTGGGTCGAGCTGACCCTCGGGACAGACCCACGCTCCACGCCGCTCGATCAATCCGTGACGTTGACTCCGGCTCAAAATCCCGAGCAGCTCTTGCGGTCGTCCTTCGGTCAAGTTGTGAAGCTCGCTGAGAAACTCGAGAGAGAAATCACAAGGGCCGAGAGCGCGCTCGACGAGTTCTCTCGTTCGTGAAAACGAAAGCGGGCGCAAGTCGATGTGAGAAGCGTAGGGATCGCTGCTCAAGTTCTGAATCGCGGGCCGGACCTCATCGCGAAGTTCCTTCTCGGTGGTTGCGAGGAAGAGCACGCGTCGTCGGGTAGTCGGCCTAGCTTCGGGATTTTCATTGAGCTCTTTCGACGCACCTTCGAGGCTTCGGCAGATAACTCGGAGCGCTTCGGGCAGTTCTGGCCAGGCGGAGTCGAGCTCCTCAAAGACGAAGAGGAACGGCAGCTCCTCGGGCAATTCAGAAAAAAGCGAGCCGATCCAGTCGAGGAATCGGTACCGCTCGGAGGAGCGGTCGAAGAGGGGTTCCCAGTCGAAATCGACCGACCCCTCCAGTTGAGCGGCGGCTTGTGAGTATTGAGCTTGGAGATCGGGGCCGAGGTCGGGAAGCTCCGACAGCCCGCGTATGAGCTCAACAAGCGGAGTCCAGGGCCACCGGCTCGATCGAGAACAGCGAACCCAAAACCGCCGGATTCCTCGAAGCTGGGCGAGGTCGAGGAGTCGGTTCACAATCGCTTGACGACCCGAGCCGTGTTCGCCGCTCAAGACGATCAAGCGATGATTCATTTCATCGACCGGGAGTTTCTCGATCTCTCTTACGACGTAATCGTATTCACGCTCATGTCCCACTAGTCGCGGAACCTGACCCGGGATCGGTTTGGGGGGATCCTGTGAATCCAGACCGGAAGTGCCGAGTTGTTGCAGCGCCTCCGCAGCCGACCCGATTCGGCGTTCTGGGTCGGGCTCGAGGAGTTGATGAATCAACGTACTGAGATCGACTCCGACTTCGGGAGCGAGGTCCGAAAGCCGCGGCCAGTGATTCTCACGAACCACCTCGAGCAGTTTGGAGCCTGAGTAGTTCTTCGTGATCACTCCGCCGGTCAGTGCTTGGTAGAGCGAGGCGCCCAGTGAGTAGAGGTCCACGCGTTCGTCGACGAGACTACTCGAGTAGATTTCGGGAGCGATAAAAGGCGGTGTCCCCCGGACCCGATTGCCGAGCGGCGTGGTGCCTCGGTCCATCAAACCGAGATCGATGACACAGCACTCGGGTCGCTCGTCCGAAGAGCCCGAAATGATCAGATGCGCCGGCTTGACGTCGTAATGAATGAAGCCGAGGTCGTGAAGATAGAGGAGGGCTGAGAGCGCGTCTGTGAGGATAGCCCTCAGGCTAAGGTCGAGCGATTCTGCTGACCCGCGTCGAGTGAGTCGCTGGAGATACTCCTCGAGGTCGAGTCCTTCGCGGAACTCAGTCACGACGTAGATAAGGGAGTCGCCGGGGCTCCACTCGTCGCCTCCTCTTGGGAAAGGTAAGAGCGATTCGAGCTCGCGGGGATCGGTCGACCCGTAATCCACGACTTTGGCCAAGTTGGGATGCGAAAAGGCGGCGCGATCGAGGAGGGATTCGAGAGACCTCGGCGAGTCGAGCTGTCGCGATAAGAACTTGATCGCAAGTCTCTGTCGCCGCTTGGCATTGTGGCCGAGGGCGACCCAGCCCTCGGCACCCTGTCCGATCCAGCGGTCGAGTTCGATCCCCGAGGATGAGAGTTCACCCAGATTTGCCACGGCCCTGCCTCCTGTGTGACGCTAAGGTTACAGGTGGTGCCGATGGCGTCAATGGTACTTAAGTACTCAATTTTCAGAAGTTAGGACGCACAAGCGAAAGGGAGTGACGGATCAGTCACTCAAGCCGAACTTCCGCAGCTTGGCGTAGAGAGTGGTTTTGGGGATCTTGAGCGCCTCGCCGACGCGCGCCTTGTTGCCCGCGAAACGACGGAGAGCCGCCTTGAGGATCTGCTCTTCCCAGCACTCGGTGGCGGCTTTGAGCGAGCCCTGCGAGAGGACTTCGTCGAGGCCGATTTCAAAGTTTGAGCTACGGGGCCGGTCCTTGCGCTCCCGGATCCGGGGCGAGAGATCTTCGGGGCTCAAGTATTCACTGCCGAGAGCGAAGAGTCTCTGAATCTCATTCTGAAGTTCGCGGATGTTGCCGGGCCAGTCGTAGGCGATGAGTTCCGACATCAACTTCGCCGAGGCTTTCTTCTCTTCTTCAGAGTCGCCGTTCAAGCGGTCGAGAAAGTGGTCGACGAGGTGGGGGATGTCTTCACGTCGCTCCCGAAGCGGAGGCAGAGTGATGTTGATCACGTTGAGTCGATAGTAGAGGTCTTCTCTGAAGTTGCCCTTTTCGACTTCGCTCAGGAGATCCTTGTTGGTCGCCGAGATGATGCGGACATCGACGGGGATCAACTCGGAGCCTCCAACTCGACGGACTACTTTCTCCTGGAGGGCGCGCAGGAGCTTCTTTTGGAGGCCTGGAGTGGTGTCGCCGATTTCATCGAGAAAGAGCGTTCCACCGCTCGCGAGTTCAAACAGCCCCGGTCGATCCGCATGTGCCCCCGTGAACGCCCCTTTGACGGCTCCAAAAAGTTCGACCTCGAGTAGATTCTCGGCGAGCGCTGCACAGTTTTCGCTGACAAAGGGGTTTTCCGTCCGCTCGCTCAAGTTGTGAATCGACTGCGCGACGAGCTCTTTTCCGGTGCCGCTCTCGCCGTTGATGAGGATCGGGGCGACGGTCGGTGCGACCTTCTCGATGAGCTCGGTGACCTCGACGATTTCGGGGTGTTGCCCGATGATCAAGCCGGCGGTCGAGCTCGTCTTGTGCTGATCCCCATCGCTGCGAGTCTTGAGGTTTTTCTTGGTCGTCTTGAGCTCCGACTGGAGTTCATGGTGGACCGCGTTCCATTCGTGCGCCGCTTCGCTCGCGGCGAAGACGGTAAAGACCCAAGCGATCTCGAGGAAGATCTCGCGATTCAGAATCAGAGATTGAAAACGGTGGTCGAGATAGAGGAGCTTCTTCGGATCGGGGAAGGGCAGGATCAGGATCGAATGGGTTCTCGGCTGCCGGTCGCGTTCTAGGACCGGGAAGATCTCCTCCTCCCTGAGATCGAATGTGAAGAAGCCGTGCCCCTTCTCCCGACATGGATTGAGGAGAGGGACGATCACCTTGTCTTCGGGGTGAAGCACGCGTTCGCCGTCGAGATTGCGCGACTCGATCACCGACCAGCGATCGCTCTCCGACTCGAACTCAACTAGAAATGCCCGCTCAGCCTCGGTGATCGCGATCAGATTATCGAGAAGGAGCTTCCTCGACTCGGCGAGTTCACCGATCTGGGAGAGGTGCATCCCGAGGGCGAGCAGCGGCTCTACGAGCGGAGCGCCGGATTCTTCTTCGGCTTTGACTCGAGAGAGAAGGGCGAGAGGGGATAGCGTAGAGGGTTGAACCATGGGGCTTTCAAAGTCTCAAATATCGACCGAACTCGCGTCCTGACCTAGAAATCTGCGCGCCATACCGGAGAATCGCGCGCTTCAAGTCGGATACCCATTTGGAATACTGCCTCGGCGACTTGCGCGCATACTCTCAGCACGAGGGGCCGAGAAGGCACGAACTCAGGGCTCGGGTCCTACCCCGAGATTGCGTGTATCCGATGAAGTCTAACATCCCAGCTGGAAGGAAGCCTCGGTGCAGCAGACTCTGATCCTCCTCAAACCCGACGCCGTGCAGCGGCGACTCGTCGGCGAAATCCTCAATCGATTCGAGCGTAAAGGACTTCGCATCGCCGCGATGAAGCTCATGAAAATCTCAAAGGAGCTCGCTGAGCGACACTACGAACAACACAAGGGTCGTCCTTTCTACGACTCCCTGGTCTCTTTCATGACGAGTGAACCTGTCGTCGCAATGATCCTCGAGGGCCACGAAGCGATCTCAGTTTCTCGGAAGCTGATGGGCGCGACCTTCGGTTTCGATGCCGAGCCCGGCACGATCCGCGGTGATTTCGGCATTTCCAATCAGTACAACCTGGTCCACGGTTCGGATTCGCCCGAAGCCGCACAGCGCGAGGTCGAGCTCTTCTTCCGACCCGAAGAGGTTCAGAGTTATCGACTCGCCGACGATTCTTGGAACGAATCGGACTGACGGCTAATTGAGCTAACTCGTATGACTTTTCGAGCGGGCTGTGCGGTGAGCTCAAGTGGCGATCCAGAGCGCTAGTAGCCCGCATGATTCACGAACCGCGCAGCGACTTCGCAGTAGCGGGCTCGTGAATCATGCGGGCCTAGCAGCCGCCCGAAAACTCATTCCGCGCGGGAGGCCGAGCTTCCTTCTCCCAAGCCCCCCGGGCGAAACCTCGGTATGACCAATACGCCTTCGATTCGCCGGGGGCACTGGTCTCCAGAGAACAATGGGCTCCCGAAGACAATGGGCTCCCGAGGATAATGGGCTCGAAATCTCAAACTCCCGCATCGAAAGCAGTTTTTCGGGCGGGCTGCTAGTGTCCTGTTCGAAAAGTTCGAGCAAGAATCGCCGGC
>CAYZYD010000278.1:0-6025 GCA_964482505.1 uncultured Planctomycetia bacterium
GGGCCGGCGATTCTTGCTCGAACTTTTCGAACAGGACACTAGAGGCCCGGCCGAATGGCCATTTCGGTTGAGGCTGGCGAGATCTGGGCGCGGGGTACCACCGCCAGCGTTTGACGCAAACGCCAATCTGACGCAGCCGGCGTTGCTCCCCCTCTCCAAATTTCACCAGCCTCTTATCGAAAGCACTCTACGGGCAGACTGCTCAGCGACTATTGGATGAATGAGAACTGACCATGGTTCTGAAGCGCTAGGCTCTGCATGAAGGGGAGCCCTGCGGTATCCGCGATCAAGATCGTGTTAATCGGAGTACGCTCGTAGTTGGAGGCGGTGATCACCTGCAATGCTTCGGCATTGTCGACGGGTCTTCCGTCTCCCACCACGATGATAACCTTGCTCGCCTTGGTGGATTGCCAACAGAGGTTGAGCGAACGCATCCCGGCCGGACCGATGTAGGTCCCCCCGGCTGCGATGAGCGATTCGACCCAAGCCATGGCGGCGACCTTCTTGGACGGGGTCGCGCGGTGCGGTCGTGGTTGCCATTCGGTCGTCGACGACGAGAACGCTACGAGCCCAAAGTCGGAGTTCCGAGAGAGTGACTGGATCGCGGAAGTGACTTCGCTCTTGAGAACCTGAATCGGAGCCCCGTGCATGCTGCCCGATCGATCGAGACACCAGAAGAACGCGTCTCCCTCAAACGAACTACCGTAGAAGAGGATCGATTCTGTCTCGTCCTCTTCAGCCTCCTCTCCGTCAGCAAAGCCTGCCGGCACGTCGAGAGGTGGCCGATCGTTGGTTGTCGCGGTGGCCGAAGGTCCGAGCCACGCTCCCCACAAAAGTAGAGCCAGTACCCCCGCGATGGTTTGGCGAGAGTGCATAAGGACGCCTTCCCACCCCTCTCACCCCGACTCTTCGCGACCGCGCGCGAGAGTCTGCTCGAGACCGTGAGTTCGGTCGGGACTTCTGAGCCCGTTATCGGAAGGCGCAAAGAGACAACTTTAATGATTTATTTATTAAAGTAGTCGCAGAGAGCGTAGGTAGAGGCGACCAAGGCGACTGAACGAGGCTTAGACTCGCTTCGCCATTTCGCATAGACTCTTAAAATTGAGTAATTCTCGGGTCGCCTCGGCCTCATGCCGCGGGTCGTAGCTGCGATAGATTGGTTGAGACGGAACCCCCGACGACCCTCCCCCGGGAGGCCTGCCTTAAGGAGACTCTCTTGAAGTTTGAAAAGACCTATATTCCCTACGGAGCGTACTGGAGTACTCCCTTTGCCAAATGGCAGGGGAGCCTGAGCCATCTCAATTCGATCAAGCTCGCTGCTCAGGTCACCCGAGGCGCCCTCGAGGCGAAGCAAATTCCTGCCGAAGCTTTTGACTCGCTCGTGCTCGGAGTCACGGTGCCTCAAAAGCAGTCGTTCTACGGAACGCCGTGGCTCGCCGGCTTGATCGGCGCGGAAGGGATTTCCGGTCCGATGGTCGCTCAGGCCTGTGCCACCGGAGCTCGGGTTCTCGCGACCGCGGCTGCAGACGTCGAACTCGGGGGATCGAGTGCAACCCTCACCCTGACGACGGATCGGTGCTCGAACGGACCCCACCTCTACTATCCCAATCCCCAGGGGCCTGGAGGTACGGGGACCAAAGAGGATTGGGTGCTCGATAACTTCGGGGCGGACCCCTGGGCTAAGAACGCGATGATCGAAACGGCGGAAAACGTCGCGCGCGAAGCGGAGATCAGTCGCGAAGAGCAGGACGAAGTCACGCTCATTCGCTATTCGCAGTACGAAGCGGCGCTTGCAGACGGGCAGTCGTTTCAAAAACGGTACATGACCCTGCCCTTTGAGGTGTCCGACGAACGCGGTCGCAAGGTCGTCGCGACGCTCGAAGGGGATGAGGGGGTCTTCCCCACCACCAAGGAGGGACTCGCGAAACTTCGGCCGGTGATGCCCGAGGGGACGGTCACTTTCGGAAGTCAGACGCATCCGGCCGACGGAGCCTGCGGGATGTTGGTCACCGATCGTGATACGGCCAAGAAGTACTCTTCCGGACCCGAGGTGCAACTCATCAGTTACGCGCAAGCGCGGGTCGAGAAGGGCCGGATGGCCAAGGCGACCGTTCCGGCGACCCTCCGAGCACTGGAGACGGCTGGGCTCGATATCAAACGAGTCGATGCGATCAAGACTCACAATCCTTTTGCGGTCAATGACATCTACTTCAGCCGAGAACTCGGGGTCGGCATCGAAGAGTTCAACCGTTACGGAAGCTCGCTGATTTTTGGTCACCCCCAGGGTCCGACCGGCACCCGGCTCATCATCGAATTGATCGAGGAGCTCGCTATTCGCGGAGGCGGAACCGGTCTCTTCGTCGGGTGTGCGGCGGGTGATACCGCAGGGGCCGTCGTGCTCCGAGTCGGAGACTAGCAAGTCAGAGAATGGCAAGTCAGAGACTGGCAGCCCGCATTATTCACGAGCCCGCTACTGCGAAGTCGCAAGGCGTCCGCTCGCGGCGTCAGAAGGACGGATGCGATCCTCAGGCGACCTTCAATGGACTGTAACGGAGTAGTCTCACCAGAATCGTTCGAAGTTCATGGGCGGCCTGCTTACGGACGCCTGGCGACTTCGGTACGCGGTTTATGAATCGTCCGGACTAGCCAGAGCAATGATCTTCGCCTACGACGAAATCGAGCAGCGGCATACACGAGCGGGTCACCCCGAGAACTCGGGAAGGCTCTCGAACACGGTTCGAGAGCTCAAGGCAAGCGGGTGGTGGGAGCGGGCCCGCAGAATTGAACCCACTCGCGAGACCGAGCTTGTGATCGAACTCGCGCACCCGCCCGAATATCGCCAACGGGTCGAACGGATCGCGACGGGCGGGGGTGGCCAGCTCGATGCCGACACCTACGTCGGCCCAGATTCCTACCGAGCCGCTGCAGCCGCCGTCGGCTGTTTGGCGGCAGTTGTCGAAGCGGTCACGAGCGAGGCTGAGCCGACCGGTTTCGCCTTGGTGCGGCCGCCAGGTCACCACGCCGAGCGTGCTCGAGGTATGGGATTCTGTCTCTTTTCTACCGTCGCAATCGGGGCCTTGCACGCGGTCCAAAACCTCGGGATCGAGCGCGTTCTGATTATCGATTGGGATGTCCACCACGGTAACGGGACCGAGAACATACTTTACGAGGATCCCAGAATCGGATTCTTCTCGGTTCACCAATACCCGTTCTACCCCGGAACCGGAGCTCTGACCGATCGTGGCGCGGGAGCGGGAACCGGCTCGACATTGAACGTGCCGATTCCTCCCGGGGTGGGAGACTCGGGTTATCGAGCGATTTTTGAAGCGATCTTGCGACCCTTTGCTGAGCGAATCCAACCCGAATTGATCTTGGTCTCGGCGGGTTACGACGCTCACCATCGAGACCCGTTAGCCCAAGAGTCGTTAAGCCTCCAAGGGTTTGCCGAGCTCCAACGCATCGTCTCAACCCTCGCCGCCGAGCACGCGGGGGGGCGTCTCGTCCTCGCACTGGAAGGCGGCTACGACCAGGTGGTGCTTCCCCAAGCGGTGCTGAACAGCTGGTCCCTTCTCGATAATCCAAACACCCAGGTCGAAGACCCCTTTGGTGACGGGAGTGGAGACGAGACTCCAGTCGAGTCCGTACTCGCCACCATCCGAGAACAAGAGAACTTTTGAGGCGAGATTCTCGGACGATCTATCCGAGGAAGTCATCGTCCGAGAACATCAAATACAGCGAGGCTCCCTCAAAAACTCGAACCTTCTCTTAAGGTCGTCAATCCTCTAGCCCGATTTAGAGTCAGACAAACTCTGAATCCCAAAGGATAGGGGAGCTCCTGATGTTCCGGACCATCGCCATTGCGACTCTATGTCTCGCCTGCCTGGCCTCGACAGGCTGTGTCACCTATATGAAGGATCGCTTCAACGACGCTCTCGATGTCGGCGGGGTCGAAATCGGAGTCGGGCTCCAAATGGGCGCCCACGCTCGAGCCACAAAGTTCGCGCAAGCCGGGTTTGGCTATTCGACGGGTGAAGTACTCTCGTGGGACGGCCGCACCTTTTCGTTCTATGAAGAGAACCGAGAAGAAGTGGGGCTCGGCATCTTCTACTACAACTATGCCGACCGAGAGATCCTCGCTTCCAATTCGACCTACTATCCCGAGGACTGGTTCCTCGAGAACCTTGAGACCGTCTACGACCCCGATCGAATCTTCGACCGCAAGTACTACGAGGTCGGGGGGAAGCTCAGTCTGCTCTTCATAGGAGTCGACGCCTATCTCGACATTCTCCAGATCGCTGACTTCGCCATGGGTTTTCTCGGATTCGACATCTGCCGAGACGACACCCGAAACCGCGACCGATCGAAGCAGATCGAGCCCCCGTTTTCGGGCTGGCCCGAACTTCGCCCCGAGGAGACGGAAGAAGACGAAGCGGACGAATAACCGTTCCTACCACTTCGCAGCTTCCGGGAGGTCGAGAACCGCAACGTTCTCGGCCCTTTTTATTGGGTTGAGGCTTATTGAGTTGAAATCTCGTTTCCCAACTCCGCCACGAAATGACCGAGCTCGGATTGACGAATAAAGAGGCTCTCTCGAAGCTGCTGCTTGAGAAGAGCCTCGATCTTGTTCGCGAGGTACGTGCTCTGGAACGATTCGTCGGTCCGAAGCGCCGCAACCACGCGAAAGAGATCGACGGCATCGAGTTGAATGGGCTTCATGGTGGTTCCTCCTTGCCCCGATGCCAAAGCAAGAACCCGACCCGCTTTCGCCGGTCATCCTTACCCGAACTAACGCGATAGCTTATGCGAGTTCGGCCAGCCTGCTTCCGGATCCACAAACAACCCCAGGATTCCTTAAGCTTCTTTACTAGACCCGCAGATCTCGACTTACCAAATTGCCGGGTTTCAAAACATCCCGATCCTGGGCACTTGCGCCCACGGCAGCCCAGAATGGCCGGCAAGGGAACCCCGCTGTACGGTTCGTAAGCAACGGCAAGACGCAGTTCATGGTCGCACTCTGCGAGTTACGAAGCGAGCAGGCGAAGGTGCTCCTTGAACTTCGACTTGCGCCAGGAGGTGAAGTCAGCCGCATAGAGTCTTCGGGTTAGGTCATGAAAGCCTTCGCGAAGGGCGGTCTCGCTCAGGGGACTCGGTTCGAAGTTGATATCGAAGAGGGTGCAGCGTTCCCACTCGCGGTCGTGAGTGAGCCGCCCTTGGTCGGAAAGAGATCGATAAAACGGCGTCCCCGGGAACGGGGTCGGGTAAGTGATTTGTACGTCGAACGGAGCGACCTCAGTCACAAAGTCGTAGACGGAGTCGAAGATCGTCTCGTTATGTCCGTCGAGGCCGACCACAAAACAGGCCGTCACCCGTATACCGCTCGCTTGGATTTTCTGAACCGCTTGGCGGTACTCTGGCCAATGCGTCGCCTTCCAATCGCGCTTGAGTTCAATCCCGGCGAGCCCTGCGGGAACCGGACTCTCAAACCCGATCAAGATCTGGGCGCAGCCCGCTTCGCGCAAGAGTCGTAAGAGCTCGGGATCTTGGCTAACGGATAGATCGCTTTCGGCAAACCAGCGCACGCGGCGACTCGCGAGTTCGGGTAAGAAGGCTTTCCACCAGCGTCGATTGATAAAGGCATTGTCGTCGGCAAACTCGATGAAGGGTTGCGGCCAGACCTCACGGATCCGATCGATCTCACGAAGGACCCGATCGATCGGCTTCTGCTTGTAAAGCGAGGTAAGCAGAGTCGAGCTCGCGCAGAAGGAGCAGCGCCAGGGGCACCCTCGACTCGCCTGCACCGTCAAGCGGTTGTAACGATCTGTATCGAGAAGCTCGAAAGCGGGAAGCTGCGATTGGGCGAGGTCGAAATTCTGGCCGCGAGCGTCGTAGAGCGGCTTGAGCTCGCGACGCGCGGCGTCGTCGAGAATCTCGGACCAGAGGAGCTCCCCTTCTCCGGCTGCGACCGAGAGACCTAGCAGCCCGTTGAAAAACTGCTTTCGATGCGGGAGGTCGAGAATTCGAGCCC
>CAYZYD010000279.1:0-5990 GCA_964482505.1 uncultured Planctomycetia bacterium
GGTCGAAATCGCAATAGCCGATCTCTGTCGAGTGCTTCGGGGCGAGGAGCCACACAATTCCGTCAAGGCTGATTAGGGAGAGGCTGGTTTTGCCAGAAGGTCAAAAACGTAACGGCTGAGACTTCGGCAGAAGGTGTTATCGGGACCGACTCTGTTCTCGACGACTGAGACCCCTCCGCTCAAATTCGTCTCTCATTCGAACGCCTTTGGACCACTCTCCGCGATTTATGAGCATGAGGGGCGGAGCAGGAACGGTGGTCAAGTTCCACCGAATATCGACTGCTTCGCTCGTGGTCCCGTTGTATTCCCGACAACCAACTCTTAAGGTCCACGCTTTGGGTCAAAACAGAAATTGTCTTAATTTTGTGTTCAGAAGTAGTTCGCGTAGGGTTGGCTGGTCGTCGAGGATCGTATGCACTCGAATAACGTCGCCCGCGGGCGCCTGACGACCTCGAAGTTGCGGGCTCGTCAATAATTTTGGCGAGCTCAGCTACCTTGCTAATACGGATCTCAACCCGGACGGCGCGTCATCAACCGAGACTTACAGAAAGGTCCGACGTGGTCCTCAAAGAGAGTTACCCCTTTTACCTTGCGGGTCGAGCCGAACAGCCCAATCTCGACCTCGTCGTTACCGATAAGTACAGCGGCGAACCCGCGACTCGAGTGGCTATGGCCTCTGCCGATCATATCGACGCGGCGATCGCGCGAGCGGTCGAAGCGACCGAGCCGTTTGGTGCTCTCAAGGCCTACGAGCGCCAGGCGATTCTCGATCACTGCGTGGCCCGGTTTCGGGAGCGCTTCGACGAACTCGCGATGGCGCTCTGTATCGAGGCTGGCAAGCCGATTAAGGATTCCGAGGGTGAAGTATCTCGGTTGATCGATACCTTTCGGATCGCGAGCGAGGAATCGGTTCGAATCTACGGGGAAGTGATGCCACTCGATATCGCCGAGAGGGCGGCCGACTACCAAGGATTTTGGAAGCGCGTCCCGATTGGTCCCTGCTCGTTTATCTCGCCTTTCAACTTCCCACTCAATCTCGCGGCCCACAAGGTCGCCCCCGCTTTGGCCGTCGGTTGCCCCTTTATCTTGAAGCCCGCGAGTCTCACGCCGATCGGAGCTCTGATTATTGGCGAGATTCTAGCCGAGACCGAGATCCCCCCGGGCGCCTTCTCGATTCTGCCCTGCCGGCGGGATGGGGCGGAGCTCTTTACGACCGACGAGCGGCTCAAACTGCTCAGCTTTACGGGGTCACCCGGCGTGGGTTGGGCGCTCAAAGCGAAGGCGGGTAAGAAACCGGTCATTCTCGAGCTCGGTGGAAACGCCGCGGTTGTCATCGATAGGGACGCCGATCTCGCCGATGCGGTCGATCGCGTGATCTTTGGAGCCTTCTATCAATCGGGTCAGAGCTGTATCGGGGTGCAGAGAATCCTGATCCACGAAGAGGTCTACGATAAGTTTCGTGACCAGCTCGTGGCGGCGACGGAAGAGCTTAAGAGTGGTGATCCTAAAGATCGTGACGTCTTTATCGGTCCTATGATATCCGAGAAGGAGGCTTCTCGGCTCGAGGGCTGGATCGAGGAGGCAACCGCGGCCGGGGCTCGGGTCCTCTGCGGAGGCAAACGCCGAGGCGCCATCCTCGAGGCGACGCTTTTGGAAGATGTCAAACCGAGTCTCGACATCGTCTGCGAGGAGGCTTTTGGACCCGTAGCGGTTCTCTCAATGTTCTCCGACTTCGATGAGGCCCTCGACCGGGTCAACGAAAGTCAGTTTGGCCTCCAGGCCGGGATCTTTACTCGGGATCTCTACAAAGCCCACCGGGCTTGGGACCGGCTCGAGGTCGGCGGTGTCGTGATCGGCGACGTTCCCTCCTGGCGAGTCGATCATATGCCCTACGGTGGAGTTAAAGAAAGTGGCCTCGGTCGTGAGGGAATCCGCTTTGCGATCGAGGACATGACCGAAATTCGATTGATGGTTGTTCGGACACCCCATCCGGGTCGCGGCTAAAATTCGCCGATTTTGGTCTGAGAATCGACACTCCTCCCTCTGATGCGCGAGTTCGAGAGGGCCCAATTCAGTTCGATACTGATTAGGTCGATATCGGAAGGTAGTCGGGTCGATTTGGCCGAAACCGGATCGATCTGCTAACGCAACTCTTCGAGTTGAGGTTGGGCGGCGAGCGATCACCTCAGGCGAGACGTGGGCGCCGGAATTGTCGAAGTCCTAGCAACTTGCTACTGGACGGAACGGCATCCGTGCGCTAGAAATTTAGCGTCGAGCAACGACCGGTCGCTCCCTCACCTCTACCCCGCGAGTCCACGCGCTTGTTTATTCGGCCCGCTACGAGGCGCCGTCTGACCGATTTGAGGAAGCAGAATACCCAGGTGACATTCACATTGGCGATCGGTTCGAGTTGCTGACTTGAATCGTTGCCCGGGTGTTCGAGGAGTGATTAAGGAGAGCCAGGTGCAAATCCGCCTCGGCCGACCCGTTGAAGGTCTCGCTGCCGCACTCGGTGAATTTATCTACGGCGAAGCGACGAGCTCCTATGGCGACGCTTCTCCAGCAACAACGGGTGGAGCTCAACCCGACTCCGCGGCAGACTTCGGCTTTCCAGTCTTTTATCAACGGCTACCCAGCGAAGAATATTACGTCGCATTTGAGCCCGGAAGTTCGACGCATCAGATTCTTGGTAATGACCAAAATCGCTTCGCACTTCCTCGCTCCCTACCGCCGATTCTCGATCTCGTCTCCCCGAGAGAAGAAGACAATCCCACCGGCGATACGCTGATCGCTCGGTACGCATACACCGAGGGTGCGTTTACGCTGCTTGAAGAACTGCTTGCGTCCGGGTTCATCTTCGATATGGATCAGTTCCTCGACTTTTCGTGGCAGCTCGCACAAGCACTCTCTTTCTTGCACGCCCATGAAATTGTTCATGGTCAGTGGAACCCCAAGAGTATCGTCGCGATCCCGGGATCAGTTGATGACATTCGAATCCGGCGCAGTGTTCCGTACCGGTTTGAAGTTTTTAACACCGGAGTCTGTTTCCAAGACCCCGACAGCGTGCCACGAGAGTTTGTCGAGCGAGGCTACTACCCAGCCGAAGTCTTTCTCGGCTCCGACGGCGCCCCCGACTATCACGCCCTTGATGTCAAGAGTGACGTTTACTGCTTTAGCGCCTTTCTAAAAGACGTTGCTGACTCCGCCGGTTCAACCGAGGAACTGCCAAGCCAAGCAGCGAGAATTCTAGAGGACCTCGAGCGGGAAGCGCACCCGCGAGGTTGGAAGACCTCTCCCGAGCAGCTTCGCCGCAAAGAGCTCGAGATCCTCGACCACCTCTACACGATCAAGCTCGGGATCGAAGATATGATTCAGGAGGGGCTCAAGGATCGCGAAACTCGCGCCTCCGCGGCTCAAATTGCTCGCTCCGCACAAAATCTACACGAGAAGTCCCACGCTTACCTCGCCGCGCTTCAAGAGCACGGTTTTGAGCCCGTCAACGTCTTTGGCGATCAGCTTCAGCACTATACGGCGTTTAACTTGACGGTCTCTCCGAGTCGGATCAATAACCACCAGGATTCGCGCGTGGTTCTCACGGGGCCGGGGCTCCCGCATGACATGGTTCGAGTGACGCTCAATGAGCGTCAGACCGGGGTACACGTTCTCAAGTCCGAGCCGGGTCGGGTTGAGTTTCAAGTGAGCCGAGCCTTCCCGATCGGCTCCTACAAAGTGTCGATCAATAATCGACGCACCAACGGAGGTGTTTGCCCCCCAGTGGAAAGCGCTCGAGCCGGCGTCGGCGAATCGACCCTGGGATGGATTTCCCAATCTCCGTATCGATATCATCGGGGAACATATCCCTGCAGATGCCCACTATTCGCTGATTCACCTCGGTACCGAAGAAGAGTTTGAGCTTCCCCCCGCGCAGCGGGTCGAGGTAGCGGAAGTTGAGCCTTCTGCGGAAAACGAGCAGAACCCTGGGTCAGCCCCGGAACCCGGCGTGCGCGAGCGACTCAAGATACCCCAAGAGTTGACGCCCGGACTCTACGAGCTCAGCGCGAATGGAGTCGGTACGGGTCTTCGTTTCGAACTTCTCGAAGCGCTTCCGACTCCCGTCGCCCAGAATCTCGAGTTCGACTCTGTCCGCAATTACCGGCCTTGGTCGGTGCGGCTATTCGGCCGTGATCTCCACCCGGACATGAAACTCTCGCTCGGTGGTCCGACCGCTCCCTTCGAGTACGTCGTCGAATCGAGCGAACTCGCCATCATCAACTTGCCTTCGGGTTTCCCGGCGGGTCGTCACCAGCTCGAGATCAATGATCAAAAGACGGAGCTCGAGCTTGAAGTGATTGAGCCCGATTGGCAGCGAATGACTCCAAGCGTTCTCCAATTCGACCGATCGAAATCAAATCACAAATCGATCGAAGTGGATGGGAGTGCGCTGCCACCCCCAAAAGAAGACGACGAGAATCGCTACTGGGTCGTCGGCAGTAAAGGCGCCATCGCGGAGGCCGTGGTCGAGTGTGAAGAGCTCGAACCCGAGTCAAGGCACCGACTGGTTATCTCGGGAGCGCTCCCTCGCGGAAAGTACCGACTACGCTTTGGTCAAACGGATACGGCGCTTGCGATGGAGGCGCGCCGACCATGGCCGCGCTCGGTGTACGCTCTCGCCACGCTTTGTCTCGTGGCTGCCTTGGGTGTGCTTGGCTTCGCTTTGAAGGAGACTTTTGAGCCGCAGCTGGTCGATATGAGCCCGCGCACCGTCTTTGATCTCCATCCACAGAATCTGAGTTTCAAAGGGAAGTACGTCGAGTCAGCTCTTCTCATTCCGCGAAGTGGGGGCGTTCTCAACGAAGAGAGTGCGGTTCGGATTGATCTCGAATCGAGTGGCGTCGAAGGTGATTACACGGCAATGCTACCTCGTCTTCAAGCCGGCGAATATGCACTCAGACCGGTCGGCCCATTCTACTCGGGTGACCGACCGGACTGGGTCTTAACGGTGATCGAAAACGGCATCGTCGTCTCTCCCAAAATGCTGCACCGGCAGCGTCAAGAATTCATCAGCCTCGCCTCGCAAGCCAACTATCCGATTGACTCTCTCAGTACGTTAGAGCTGAGCCGACCGGGTTCTCGCGAGGTCTTTCGGAGTTTTGAGATCGATCGAGGTCAGATTGTTATCGAGCCCCGAGAATTCGCAGCCGTGCACGAGGGCGAGTACCTGGTTTCGATCGACGGTGAAACGGTCGGAACCGCCGACGACTCCAGAATTCGCATCGTAGGGGCTCAACTCGGCACTATTGAGCAGACCGAATGGACGGCAGATCGAAATGGACAAATCGCTCTGCCTCTCCCGGCTAAAAACCTGATCCCCGACCTTTGGATTGGGCTTGTCGTCGTCTCACCCGAGGGGAGTCCCGAGCTTGCGCACCGCCTCGACTACAGCGAAGAGTCCTTCACGGGACGAGTCCAGCCAGGGCAGTATTCGCTTGCCTGGGGACATGACAATGACGATCTCGAATTGATTCCCGGGACTTCAGTCACCATTCTCCCCAGCCCGACCCTGACTGGGGTCGTTCCAGACAAGATCGAACCGAGGAGACAGCATTCGCTCGTCGTCGCAGGCCGGAACCTCAAGAATCTCGGCGAGATCACGCTCGAACCTCTCCCCGGCACTCCTGGAAGTCCTCTGACGTTTGCGATTGACCCCGCCCGTATCCTCAAGGAGAAGGGCCTCGAGAAGATTCGCCTCGACGAAATCGAACGCTTCCTGAAACGCGCTTAGGACGAATGGCACTAGGTAAAGCTGGGTTGCCGACCTTATTGGTTAACTGGTACGGGCTTCCGTAACCCGTCCTCCGAGTCACCGAAGCGGTATCTCCAATCGCCAGCGATACTTTGCCCGTACTGGTTGACCGTTTCGGATTGGTGTGTTGAAACGAAACCGCTCCACATGGCCCCGCGCCGCTTCCAGCAATGCGCGGTGGGAAAAT
>CAYZYD010000280.1:0-5980 GCA_964482505.1 uncultured Planctomycetia bacterium
GCCTGAAGTCGGCCAAGGTGTAGAGCTCCTAGCAGACTTTAACATGCTGACCAAGCAAGATTGTGCGCGAGACGATCGTACCGTCGAAAGGCGCTTTGGGCTGGGCGTAGGAGAGGTTGAGCTCGGCCTCTTCGAACTGGTTTTCGGCCTGGTTGCGGGCGTAGAGGGCGTCGTTGAGCTCTTTCTCGCTCGCAGCCTTTTGTCGGTGCAACTCGGCAAACCGCTCGTACTCTTCGGAGAGTTTGCGGCTCTCGACCGCGGCGGTCTTGACCGCAAGGCGGAGCGAGCCCTCGTCGATGCGGCAGAGGACCTCGCCCGCTTTAACCGTGTCGCCGACGTCGAAGCCGACGTCTTCGATTTGGCCCGCGACCCGAGCCAAGATGCGGACTTCGCGTTCGGGTTCCAAAACCCCCGTCCCCGAAATACGCTCGCGCAGATCACCGAGCACGCTTTCGGTCGTTTCGACGGTGGACTTGCTGGCAGGGCGGCTCGCCGCCTGGGGCTTCGCCGAAGCCCCGGCCCGCGCACCGCGACCGCTGCCCGGGGTCGGCTTCGCTTTGCCCGAAACAAGATCGAACGAGATGGCACCAAAGAAGCCCAAAGCCACGAGTGCGACTCCAGCGATGATCGTGAGTACTAGTTTCATGAAGTCGCTTTGCTTCCCGGTTGGACGATTCTCGCAGGTTGACGACTCTGGTCGAAGCAATGGGGTCGACAGCTCAAGTGGAGCCGAACAATGTGGGTTAACACCTTGTCAACGGCCTGCTAGCTGTCTCAGCCGCTCAAAGGTGTAAATCCCAGTCGAATGTCGAGCGGAAAAGGTGAAAGTGAGCCCGTTGGTGCCCGTGGGCTGCAGCCGTTCGATTCTTATGTCCGCCGTGATTCGAGCGGGGTCGAGAAGGGGCTTTTGGCTCCACTCCTCGACACAGTTCGCACACTGGCAGGCGAGTCGAAGCTCTCGGTGGGAGATCAGAGTCTCCGAGCCGTCGCTCCAAACGATGAGCAAATGGGCAGGTTCGAGAAGGTCGATCGACTCCGGCGTGACCGGGGACTCTGAATTCAACCGCGCCTCCGGTCTGAGCGAGACAAGACAGATGACGAACGAGGACGAACCGTTGCCATATCGACTGACATCGTCGTCCCGGCAAATCGCGATTGTATCGATATTCGAGGCGCTTGCCGAAGCGAGAGTGGCGTGAGGGCTGGGATTGGGGATAGAAAAACCCCCTTCAGCTGGGTCAAAACCTGAAGGGGGTTATCGGAAGGCAAGGGTCTCTGACTCGCGATTAGCCGTGCGGGCGCCTCCTCGAAGGTGACGCCAAAATAGGCTGGCTTCGCGTTGTATCTCTTGAAAAGCCGGAGAGAGGTACGCCGCGTAATGTTTGGGGAAAAATGTCCTCGGCTCAACGTCCCAAACTCTCTCCAGCTTGTCGAGCCGAGGGGAAAATAGCTTATGCTTTGCAAAATGTAAACTACAAAAATTGGTCAAGGACGGTGATATCCCTAGGTGTTTTTATTTCAACCGTTTAGGACCGTAACTGGTCGTTTCCACCCAGCGTATTGCAGATGGGGCAATATCCTGTACCGCATGAATTGTTTTTTTGGCATTGTGCGACCGCGCCCAGGCCGATACTGTCATTGCGCTGTTGGCAATTCTCGCTGCGTTCATGCCACTTTCTCAACCCCCAAGGAGCGCCGATGCCTCACCTCAATTCTCGCCCACCCGCGGCTGAGTTTGAAGATTGCGAAATCGAGCTCCCCGACTCGGGCCGACGAGGGCTCTGCTGGGCAGTTTCAGCGGTCCTGCACCTCTTCCTGTTATTTCTCCTGGCAAGCTGGATCGATACCCAAGCACCCGTCGGAACGAGTGAAAAGACTCTGGTCAGCCATGCCGTTAAAAGGAAGCCCTACGAACCCGAGAAAACGCGGGCGAGACCTCCGCAGCCGCGAATCAGAAAAGACCCGCTCCAGAAGGGTCCAAGCAGCCAAGCCAAGCCCGAGATCATGGCGCCGGCCAAACCCAACGGGACGGACCTCAAGACCACGTGTATTAAGGAGCTTGGCTGTAGGTCGATGAGTGAGGCGCTTGACCCGGCCCGTCCGGCCGTCGGTTTTTTCTCTTGTCTACAGAGGAGTTCAGCAAGCTCCTTCACCCGCGAAGGCGGCTCTGAGGCGACCGAAGATGCCGTGCTCGCGGCGCTCTGGTGGCTCCAGCGACACCAACACCCGGATGGCTACTGGTCGAGCAGTACGGTCTTTACGGGCAACTGCCAAGACCCGAGCGTCTACGACGACGACATCAAAGGGATCAAAGGCTACGACGTCGGAGTGACGAGCCTCGCGTTACTCACCTTTCTCGGTTACGCCCATACGCACCAGAAGGGTGAAATTGATGAGTTTGTGGTCGCGGTGCGCAAAGGGATGAAATGGCTTCTCAAGCAGCAGACCCGCGGCGGGGAGCCCGAAGAGCGCGGTACGATCGGCAAGAACGAAGAGGAGTCTTGGGTCTACAACCACGCGATCGCCACCGTGGCACTCGCCGAACTTCTCGTGCTTTCGAAGGACCAATTCAAACTGCGCAAACCCGTAGAGCTCGCGACTCGGTACATTTTCGCGGCTCAAAATGATGAGTTTGGTTGGAGATACGAGTTCCAGGGTGGCAAGAGCGATACGTCAGTCACGGGCTGGATGGTGCTCGCCCTCAAAGCCGCCAGATCTTGCCACGATCTCAACCTGATCCGCGGCTTCGAGCCGCAGGACCATGAGGGTTCGCTTGAGAAATCGCTCGCATGGTTTGATCACGTGACGAGCAAAACGACGGGCAGCTGCGGTTACCAACACCCTGGAGATAAAGGATCGCTCCTTCTCGAGGCCTACGATCCCGATAGCTACCCCTTCTCGAAGAAGCTCTCGTGCATGACTGCGGTCTCGGTCCTCTGCCGACTCTTGGCGAGTCAACGCTCATCAGATCAGCGCCGAGTCAAAGCGGTTCAATCGGGTATCGAGGTGCTGATGCAGGAGCTCCCGCACTGGCACGCGAGCCAGGGCCAGCGCAATTCGACGATCAACCATTACTACTGGTACTTCGGCAGTTACGCGCTCTTCCAGTTTGGAGGCCGGCATTGGAGAGAGTGGAACAAGGCGATGATCGCGGCCCTCGTGCCGACCCAACGCCAGGGCTCTGACGCGGACGGCAGCTGGGATCCGCTCGGTGAGTGGGGGGCCGCTGGAGGTCGATCCTACTCGACCGCCATCGGAGCGATGACGCTCCAGGTTTACTACCGGTTCGAGCGCGTCTTCAGAGCGTGGAAACGCCGCTGAGGAGAGCAGCGAGTGGCTTGGCTTCGCCCGATTCGAGGCTGTGGCCAGATCCGCAAGATAAATAGTGAAAACAGGATAGGGAAAGGAGGATCGCCCAAGTCGCCTTGAGTTTTCGGCATTGAACCACCCCGCGAGGACATTGCCAATACCTCAATAATCCCCTTGACGGCCCGTACGCTTCTCGGGAGCATAAGGGGTCAACCAATTCGGGTGGAGTCGACCTATCGCGCGATCCCCTCGACGGTCTGACCACCGAGATTGCCCCGACGCGCTCGCGGCACCGATCCTATGGGCCGACCCGACGGCCGCCTGAGAAGTTTCCCAAAAGGGATGTTCCAACAAGGATGCCCAAAAAGGATGCCCAAGAAGGAGAACCATGGCTGAAGAAGAACCCTATTACGACGAAGAAGAACTCCAGGGGAGTCGACTTCCGTCTTGGATCACCGACACACCCTACTGGGCCGTCTCGGCGATTTTGCACGTTGTCCTCCTGCTCCTCTTCGGGAGCTTTATCGTTGCGAAGAAATACATCGTATCCGAAGAAGAGAAGACCTACGTCAGCCGCGACTTCAAGAAGAAGCCCTACGATCCCGAGAAGAAGCGAGCGATGAAGCGGCGCGAGCGGATCAAAGATCCGCTCAAGAAGGATCCGAAGATCAAACTCAAACCCGACATCATCGAGCCGACTAAACCCAAAGGGACCGACCTCAAGAACATGACCAACAAAGAGCTGCTCAGAAGCTCGGTCAATGATGCGTTCGGTACCGGCGGTGGCTTCTCGGGAGCCTACGGTAACCGCAACGGGCGCGGCTCGCTGATCCGCGAGGGTGGCTCGGAGGCGACCGAAGAGGCAGTGCTCGCGGCGCTCTGGTGGCTCCAGCGACACCAACACCCGGATGGCTACTGGTCGAGCAGTACGGTCTTTACGGGCAACTGCCAAGACCCGAGCGTCTACGACGACGACATCAAAGGGATCAAAGGCTACGACGTCGGAGTGACGAGCCTCGCGTTACTCACCTTTCTCGGTTACGCCCATACGCACCAGAAGGGTGAAATTGATGAGTTTGTGGTCGCGGTGCGCAAAGGGATGAAATGGCTTCTCAAGCAGCAGACCCGCGGCGGGGAGCCCGAAGAGCGCGGTACGATCGGCAAGAACGAAGAGGAGTCTTGGGTCTACAACCACTCGATCGCCACCATGGCGCTCGCTGAACTTCTCGTGCTGTCGGGTGACCAGCTCAAACTGCGCAAGCCCGTCGAACTCGCAACCCAATATATTCTCGCCGCGCAAAACGACGAGTTCGGTTGGAAGTACAAATTCCGAGGCGGCAAGAGCGATACTTCGGTCACGGGCTGGATGATTCTCGCGCTCAAGACCGCCAAAGCTTGCACCGACCTCAATCTTCTCCGCGACGTCAAGATCGAGGAGTACGAGAGCTCGTTTTCGAGATCGCTCAAGTGGTTTGATCGGGTGACGAGTGAGGCGACGGGTATCTGCGGTTACCAAGACCCCGGAGATCCCGGCTCGCTGCTGCTTCAGGTCTACGATCCCGACAACTATCCGTTCTCAAAGAAGCTCTCTTGCATGACCGCGGTCTCGGTTCTCTGTCGACTCTTTGCGGGTCAGAGCCGCAACGACGAGGGGGTTAAATCAGGTGTCGACGTGCTGATGCAAGAGGTGCCGCGCTGGCTCCCGGGCAAGGGCAAGCGCAAGTCGACGATCAACATCTACTACTGGTACTACGGCAGCTACGCACTCTTCCAGTACGGACGCCGACAGTGGAAGGAGTGGAACGAGGCGATGATCGAAGCACTGGTTCCGACTCAGCGCCAAGGTACCGACGCCGACGGGAGCTGGGATCCGATCGGCGAGTGGGGCGCCGCTGGTGGCCGCGCCTACTCGACCGCCATCGGAGCGATGACCCTCGAGGTCTATTACCGATTCGAACGCCAGCAGCAGTAGCCTGACGCGAAGTTTCAGATAGGAAGAGACCCCCGCGCGAGCCAGTTCGCGCGGGGGTCTCTTCTTTTGTCAAACATTCAACCGGTGTGGTAGACGATGATCGCAACCATCGGGCACGCGCGCAGGAGTCGAGTCGGCTCAAGGATCACCGGCGGCTCTTCGAGTCGGAAGCCCTGAAGACGGACACTCTCCTCGCCATCAAAAAAGACTGTCCGCACATCGGTCGCTTCGGTCCCGCTCGGTTCGAGGTATCTCACAAACGCGATCTCGCCCGACTGCGGCCAGCGCTCTTCGCTAAAGACAAGCAAATTGCCTTCTGAGAAGCGCGGATCTCCGGGCAACCCGGTGGGAAGCCGGAGCGCAAAAGTCGAAAGTCCGCGGAGATCGGGCAGGCTCAAGTAACCCTCGACCGCCGCGACGGGGCGACCCTCGGTATCGAACTCGACGGGATACCGGCTCTCGTCGCCGACCAAGATCGGAGTGGTGAGCCCGGGCTGGCGCCCCTCAGCCGGTTCGGAATCGACCCCGAGGTTCGACTCGACCGCCGTTCGCACCTCGACCCGCTGCACTCGAGCCTTGAGGTCGCGGATGATCTGCTCTTCGGCTTCGATCACCTCGATCGGATCGATGCCGAGGATCTTCATCGCCTTACGCAGAAAGCCCTCTTCAAGCCCCGTCCTTCGCCCCTCTTCGACCGCT
>CAYZYD010000281.1:0-5980 GCA_964482505.1 uncultured Planctomycetia bacterium
CCTCGGGATCTACCGCACTCGGGGCACCATCGCCTGCGACGACGACCTCGTGGTGACGGTAGCGCTCGGGGCGGCGGCGCCAAGCGAGTGCTGCACTACCGATTGTACGCTGATCTTCTACGACTCGCTCAAACGCGGTCTCTATCAAATCGTCGATACCGACCGCGACGATATCCCCGACCGCTTAATACCCGCGCCGATCCTGTCGAGCGCGGAGCTCGGCGATCCGCGAATCGACCAGTGCGATTTGCGATTCGACTTCTACTCCGTGATCTTCTCGATCGGCCCCGAGCGCTCTTACTCCATCTTTGATACGGATGGGGTCGGGGAATTTGACGCGTGGGAACGCAACCATAATTAGAGCAGCCTCGACCCCCACAACCTAAACCGCCTGGCTTGGTGGGCAGGAGGCGCCTTCGTTTTTTAGGCGCGTTACCGTCGGCTTCGGCGCTTTACCTGAATGTGGGGCAAAAGAAACCGTCGCCAGGGTTTGCCGCATCGCGTGCGACTTAACTCTGGCGACGGTACCAGCCGCTTCAGGGCGCCAACAAGTCACCGGGGTAACTTACGGGCAGTTGAAGCTGACGCAGTCGATCGAATCCGAAGTCGGGTCAGTTCCACAGGCGAGGAACGGACTTGGCAAGGAGGTCAGCGAACCGAAGAGAACATCGAGAGCGCTGATCGCGTCGGCGATGTTACTCGCGCCGTCGTCGTTCATATCACAAGCGTCGAGACAGCTCGGCGTTGCTGCTCCCTGAAAGAGTACATTCAGATAGACAATCGGATCGGCGATATTGAAGTCGCCGTCGTTGTTGCAGTCGCCGCGAACAAACTCGGGGCCGGCCAGCGTGCCCTCGGGTAGGGGAACGTCAAAGCTGATCGCGCTTGGCGTGCCCGGTCGAAAAAGTCCGAGAGTCGCGGAACCGACGCTCGGCTGCACGTCCGCGGTGAACCAGAAGTTGTAGAGAGTGCCGAAACGAAGCGCGTTTGAGTTTTGGTTCTCGGCGAAAGTCTCAGGGCTCGACCAGACGATGGAGTTCGTTCCGACCACGCTGTCCCAGTCGGTATTGTCGTAGGGCTCGCCGGTGTGATAGTCGACGTCGTGAAAGCCGACATCCGAAATCTGCGCTCCGGCGGGGATCGGGATACTCAGGGAGCCACCGCTGCGGTGGGAGTTGAGATTAAAGACCGCGTAATCGTAGCGGTAGGAACCCGCGCCGAGATCGGTGACCTTGGAACCGATCACAAACGTCCCTTCGTCGGGAACGGTGACCTCTTGAATCTCGACCGCGGGATCGGGGTTACCGGGCCCACCCCCTCCGTAGTCGCGCCAGGCGTAGATCGCGGCGAGTCCAACTTCCATCGTGTCTTGGAGATCGAGGTCAAAACCAGCGCCGAGTTGGACGCGGCGGTAAGAGGCGTTGTTCCCCGCGTTGCCAGCCGCGGCGTCGTCGGCGGCGACGTAGACGCCTTCGATAAAATAGAGCGCTCCCGGGGTGCCGAGATCGGACTCTTCGATCTGTAGCCGTTTGTCGGTGTTGTTATTGATCGTTCCCGACGGACCCGGGTAGGACCCCGTAAATGCGTTGCACTGCGACCGCGGGCCCAGAACGAATGAACCCCCGTTGAAGCCCGAAGAGTAGATATCGAGACAGCCGGCTCCGAGAACACTTCCTCCCGCCCCGTTACAGATCCCACACGGGCCACTCCCCGCTGCCGCAAAGGTTGCGTTCTTGAGCCAGGACATACCGATCTGTTCGATTCTTCCATCGTGAAGTCGGTAAGCGTTCATCGCGAGCAGAGGCGAAGACTGATCCCACTCGAGGTTCTGATCGCCGATGTTGCAGGTATTGGATCCGAGCGAGTAGCCGTGAGTGGTTCCGTCCGAACCCCAGTAAAAGACATCGGTGCAATCGCTGTAGACGACGTCCGGACCGCTCACCGATCCGATGTCGGTGGCGCTCAGTAGTAGCGTGAAGTTCCCGGACTCGCCGCTGAATCCACTGACGCGAATGAGATAGGTTTCTCCCGCGTCACCCTGAAACGCGACCCCAGACTGGAGACCGCAGGCGTCGTCGTTACAGGTGATCAGGTTGGCGAAAGTGCCCGGGCAACCACTGTATACCGCGAGGGCCGTATCGTAAGTGGCCCCGGGGCAGGTCGAGACATTGACGAGCGAATCTTCGGTGGGGGTGTAGGAATACCAGACCGAGGGTGAGTCGCTCGCGGCCGCGCAGTTTTCCTCGCCATCGGAGTTTGATCCCGATGTGTTTCCGGCGACGCTGCCGGGGGTGATGGCGATGGCGTCCGCACAGTTATCGTTGGCGGCTTGAGCAAACGTGAGACTGCTGAGAAGAACGACGAGGAGTATTGCGAAACACTCGCGGAACCAGCAACGCGAGATCGTCGGGGGTGCAAACAAGAAGTGCCTCCATCCGAATGGGCAGGATAAGGCTAAGCCGACTGAGGATGACGAGAAGTTGGCTTAACCGAGGAGAGTTTATGTCAGTACCGGGAGTCAGAGCCTAGTCAGCCCGCCCGAAAACGAAAGCGCACCTGCGGACGGGCTAGCTAGGATTATTGCAGCTTTGGCGACGCTCGCAAGTTGGGAGGCGAGGGCGATTTCAGAGCTGACTTAACCAAGTCGCCGCTTGGACTTCGAACTCGGGCTGACGGTGCTCACGAGCCCAAACCGCGGTCGTCACGCACCAGACCACCGCATAGGAGCGGAGGGCAGGGGACTCTCCGTCTAGGAACTCCGGTTCTCCATAACCTTCGAAGAAAGCGCGGCGCTCGGCGTCGTCGATGCCCTCTTGGGGAAGCCAGAGACGGATCAAGTCGGCGTAGCGGACGTCGGGTTGAGCGTGTTCGAAGTCGATGATTCGGATCTCTTTGCGGCCTGAGTCCCAGATCCAATTGCGCGGTTGATAGTCTCGGTGACAAAAGCGTCGCGGTTCCGCGTGGAATCGAGACAGCTCTTCCCGCGCCCTTTCGATCACGGCGAGTTGATTTGAATTGAAGAGCTCGGGCTGCCGTTTGAGTTGAGCGCTGAGGCGGAGCTCGAGGGCTCGATCTAATGGCACTGGATCGCGGGAAATCGGGAGGCTGTGAAGTTCACGAACAATTTGGCCGGCTCGGGCGAACATCGTCTCGCGGGGTCGGTCGATTGTTTCGACCGATTCACCCGGAAGCGCCTCGAGTAGGAGTCGGTGAGATGGGTCGCAGTGACCGAGAATCCGCGGGACGTGACCGACGAGCTTTGACGCCGCGCATTTGAGCGCGAGGCGTTCTTGCTGGTACTTGCGGGGCTCGCAGTACTCCTTGAGATAAGCCCAAGTCAGCCCTCCTCGTCCGAGGACTTGCGTCACACGTGACCCCGGTCCCTCAGACTATATCAGCACGAGTCGATAGACTTCGCCGTAACCCTCAAGCCACCGCCGACACTCGCGAGAGGCGTTCACTCGTTACTCTTCGTCGATCAAGAAGGTCCGGTCGACGAGGCCCGCCTCTTCGCGGTAGTCACCGATGCCGAGGAAGAGCGATTTGGATCGAACGACCCGAGTCTTGCGATCGAGAACAAAACGGGCGACGTCGTACCGCAGGGCGCGGTTGTGCAGGCTGAAGGAGTCTTGAGTCCCGAGCGGTACGAACGAGAAGAGGGCGCTGGTCAGGCTACTCGCAAATCGGATCGTGAAATCGTCTTGGAAGTCGCTCGACTCGAGTCGGGCCGGAAACAAGAAGGCGACGATCGCCCGGATCCTCGAGATGATGGCGATGCCGGGAATCCCCTGAGTCGGCGAGATGAAGACGAGATCGGTGCCGCGGTGGTCGCCGATTTGATACTCGTGAATCTCCTCGCGGAGTGTATAGCGGAGTCGATCCGGGGGACCCAGCCGAGCGAGCAGGCCATCCCGATTGGTTTCTCCGACTTGAACGGCCCGGTAATCGGCGCGAGTCCAGCCACTCCCGTCGCTGATCGCCGAGATCTGGAGCCGGCAGCCCGCGAGCACGAGGGTCAAGCCCAAGAGGCTTGTCGAGACCACTCGCCCCGTCGAGACCATGCACCCTGCGAGTCGGTCGCTGGTTGAGTTCCGACAGCCCGTTTCGCGACGAGCTCTCCTTACCATGGCGGTCCGTACGAAGCGGTCTCGGCGTCGAGTCGACTCCCGACACTATCGACCACCCCCTTGTCGTCGAAGAAGACAACGACGCGGTCGTAGCGGGTGTCGCGTCGATTGGTCGAGAAGATGATCATAAAGAAGGCCGACTGTTTGGTACGGATGCGGTGGAAGATAAAGGCGCGTTCAAACAGCGGATCGTGTTCGCGATTGGAGAAGATGATCTCGTCGGGGGGGCCGAGAAGACGTTTGACATCCGCCCGGGTCGACTCACCGATACGGATGGTCTCAACCGTTTCCTGATCGAGAGGAGTTCCGTCGGTCGTCAGGCTGAGAACACAACCTCCCCCAAGGGTGGCAAGGCTGCAGACCAAGGTCGTTCTAAGACAGAGCTTGAGCATTGTATCTCCTGAGTAGAATCGTCGGGCTCTATCGAAAGGCCCCTTAAAGAACAACTGCCGTTTCGTTCGCCTTAGCCCATACCCTCGAGGAGCGGGGCTAAACGGAACCCCCGCGCGCTTCCCAACCACAGCGAGTCAGCGTCATCAGCCATTCGTCGAGGCGTTTACCACGCTTGACGACATTCGCCCGCAGAACCCCATCTTGGGTGAAGCCGAGCTTTTCGAGGAGTCGTCGGCTGCGATCGTTGCCCACAAAGACCTCCGCGTAGACGCGTTCGGCCCCTCGTTCGCGAAAGACGTAGTCGACGAGGCAGCCGACTGCCTCGGTTCCCAAGCCACGTCCCTGGGCTGTGGGCGCGAGTGCGTAACCGATGTCACCATTGGTGGGGTCGAGTAACTGGGGTCGCCAGGAGACTCCGCCGATCACGCGGTCGGTTTCCAGTTCCACGATCGATAGTTGGAGCGGGCGATGATCGCCGGTGAGGAATTCTCGCTGACCTCGAAGTAGGAAGTTGTGAAGGTCTGCGCGCGATTCGGGTCCATCCCAGATCAAGGTATCGAAGAGGTCGGTACCGACGATCGCGTCGTAGTAGTCGTCGAGTTGTTCGACCGTGGCAAAGCTGAGCCGAAGACGGGCGGTGGTCAGATCGGGGCCTTGCGGCGCAAAATTGGGAACCCGCGGGCTCTTTTCGAGGGTCTCGGGTAACCAGACTTCGGGGGGGATTGTCCGATTGGGCTCGGCGATTCGATAGACGGGTTCTTGATACTGCCGACGCAGCCAGACCCCGAGTTCGGGAAGGCGTGTTTGGTACTCGGATTCGACATCGACGACGTAGTTCGAAATCCCCGCTTCGTCGAAGACGTCCCGGAGTTGGCTGAGAAACGAGGCCCACGCTTCGAAGCTCTCGGGAGCGACTTCTCGAGAGCCCTCCCCCAGGTCGCGAGCCGAGAGGACATGCCCGGGTGAATCGGGGCACGCCGTGGCGATCTCGGTTAAGTGAACCGCGCGCTGGGCCAGCGAGATATCGGGAGAGGGTTCGACGAAGAGAAGCATCACGACTTTCGCTTTTTGGTCGCCTGCTTTCTCTTCGGTTTGTTGCGAAACCCTTTGCGCTGGGTGACGCCGGCGAGCTCTTTGGGCGGGCGGGAGAAACCGAGGTTAAACCACGCCTCACCGAACTGCTTCATGTTCATCCTTTTGCCGTTTTGAAGACAGTTCAGGTTTTCGATCGTGGCCGGATTGTCGGCTTGGATCCGATTGAGATTTTGAAGAGTCCGAATCGCTTCGACCGTATCGCCGCGCTCCTGCCAAAAGTAAGCGAGCAGGTGGTGGAGCAGCGTGTGCTTTTTGTTGACGCGGATCGACTTGAGGAGGACGGTCCGCGCTTCGTCGAAGCGGTCCTTGCGGAAGAGAAGACTGGCGCGGAAGAGCTGAGCGTCGGCTACCCGGGGGCTCGATTC
>CAYZYD010000282.1:0-5960 GCA_964482505.1 uncultured Planctomycetia bacterium
AGAGGAGTCGTTAAGAAGAACGCCACCGCATTGTGACCGTACCACCATTGCATAAAGGCGTCTTGGACCCCGGCATAAATCGAATAACTCCTAAGCGCGGTAGCGGGAACGACGAGATTATTAAAAATGTGGAGCAGGGCTACGGTGACGACAGTAGCGATGTAGAACCAGATCGCGACATAGATGTGACGCTCGCGACGCTTCGCGATGGTGCCGAAGAGGTTGACCGCAAACACGACCCAGACGAC
Source organism: uncultured Planctomycetia bacterium (assembly GCA_964482505.1). GTDB lineage: Bacteria > Planctomycetota > UBA8108 > UBA1146 > JAJFFE01 > CAYZYD01. The sequence continues at coordinate 249 of CAYZYD010000282.1, forward strand.
TGCGATCGCGATATCGATCGGCCACTCGAGCTCTGCGTATTCCTTAGATTGCGTGATTCCCAGGGGCAAAGTGATTGCAGCTGCAACAATGATGAGCTGCCAACCGTAGAAGTGAATCCATGAGAAGAGATCGCTAAACATCCGCGCTTTGAGCAGGCGCTGACTCGAGTAATAGACTCCGGTGAAGATCGCATTACCGGTAAAAGCAAAGATAACCGCGTTAGTATGGAGAGGTCTCAACCGTCCGAAGTTTGCGTACTCGGAGAGGGCTCCTCCCATGATATTTTCAGAGTGAAGGTTGAGCGCGGGGAAGGCGAGCTGGAGCGCGACATAAAGCCCCACCAACATACCCACCACGCCCCAGATTAGAGTCGCAACCAGAAACGCGCGGACGATGGTGTCGTCGTAGCGAAACTCCTCGAGCTTCTCAGTCATAGCGTTAATCAGCCTCCGCCGGCCACTAGATCCAAAAAGTCAGTTCTCAAGATTGAGAATTCAAGTTCTCACAACTGACAATGGCGGCGCTGGGCGTTTAACGTATGTTCCAAAAATGGAAGGGCTTAGCCGCAGCCATCCGCAGTGTCACCGATCTGCGGGGCACATGGCTGTCCAAATAGGCGGAATTTTTACGATTCAGGGAAACTGGTTCAAAATCGCTATTGGTTGGTCGGGGTGGCGACCGGAGTTCCGGTGGGCGAAGGCTTTTGAGTCGCTGGAGTTTGGTGGGTGGCGGCGTACCAACCGAAGTAAAAGGTGTGCATGAGGGGAAGCGATTCGCCGTCCGGAAACTCGACCAAAACTGATTCAGGTTGCTTACGAGTAATCGTGAAAAGCAGCCACTCCCCCTCGAAGGCGGGGTCGATGTAAGTGAATTTGACTGGTACTCCATCAACATCGGTGAGCCAAGTCTTCGAGCCGCCCGCCTGCTTTTTGATTCCGTAATAGGGGAAGACGGTGTGCTTTCCCCTGGGGCTGGTCACGACGGCTACGGGCGCGAAGGGCGCAATGCCGTCCGCGGGAGGCTTGTTTGTCACGGGATACTTAATCTTCTTTTCGAGATACATATAGCCCGTGTAATCTTTCACATAACATTTGGAGAGGAGACTCGGCATACCAGGAATGATGAGACTATCTGGGTACTTACCCATCCACGTTTTGAGATCGGTAAGCGTGCAGGTGAGTCTTCGTAACCGGTTTCCGGTGTGGCGTCCCTGAACTGCCTCGCCCGTCATTTGATACCAAAGCGAGGTCTCTCCGCTTTCTTCGTCACGATCGTACATAAGAAGGTTGGAGTTGTAAGCGAGCCCGCTGTGGCGCAGCGTAATCGGGCGTCCCCCCACCCGCCGATCGAAAGCGATAGCACTTCGTGCGATCGGGTTGTAGGTGATCGCTACGGGTAGGTCCCCAAATTGGTCATTGACTATCTCGTGCCAATTTAAAACTCGTAGCGGATAGGCCCGAGCTTCTCCGTTGTAGACAAAGCCCAAGACAAGATCGGTATCGACAAGATATTTCTTGCCCCATTGTTCTCGGATCTGTTCGCGGCTGAGAGCTCTGGGTTCGATGAGGCTCGGAAAGCCGTCTCGTTTAAAAAGCTCGGCGACATATTGCCGGTCGATCTTCGCCTCGGAGAGGTCAAATCCGTTGAGAACCTGGTGCTTCCCGACGTTGAGCCCCCGGTAAAGGTGAACCAAGAGCGTTCCGAGGCAGAAGAGACTGGCGAGGAGTATGATCCAGCCGCCGCTCTTAAAGGTGAGCAGCTTTTCATTTTGGGTTTTTTCGGTAGTCATCCAGTAGTCCACTCGGTGAATGCAGAAGCGGGAAGCTGGGTGGGATCGAGAAGCATGAAACAGAAGAGCAGCGGCAGGTAGACTAGAGTTGCGAGAAAGAGACGACGAGCACGTGGCCGATCGGGTCCTCGAAAAAACTGGGCGGCCGGGATAATCACGATTAATCCCAAAAGGGGTGCCGCTACGAGGTAAATCCAACCCGATAGCTGCACCAGAGCTGGAACTAGTGACACCGGCACGAGAGCGAAGGTGTAGATCAGCGCGAACCGGGCGGACCGCTTACCGGATACATCCGTTGTTCCGAGGATTTCAAAACCACCTTTCGAATAATCCTCCCGGTAGAGCCAGCCGATCGCCAAAAAGTGGGGTATCTGCCAGAGGAATAATAGTGTGAAAAGCGAAAGTCCTCCGATTGAGATCTCGTGGGTCGCGGCGACCCACCCGATCAGAGGTGGAAGCGCTCCCGGAACGGCACCGACTAAGGTGCTAAGAGTCGATCGTGGCTTGAGGGGAGTGTAGAGAACAATATAAGAAATGAGGCTGATCAGTCCGAGTATCGCCGCACGCTGGCCGGAATAGCTCCATAAAAGCCAAGCCCCTACCAACGTCGACACGAGGGCGAAGAGCAAAGCCTGCCATTCGCTGATTTCACCGGTAACGAGCGGCCGATTTTTGGTGCGCTCCATCTTCCGATCTCTACCGATTTCAACCCACTGATTCACCGCGCTCGCGGCCACCGCCAGCAGCGTGGTCCCCAATGCAGTCGCGCAGAGTACCTGAACGTCAAGAAACTCGGCCCCGAGCATGTACCCAAATCCCGTGGTCACGACGACGAGTGCGGTCAGCCGAAACTTCGTGAGTTCAAGCCAAGGGCGGACGGAAAACGCCGAGGTCATATCACCGATCCTCCGGTTCTGGCGAAGTGTCTCTCATACCACGAATCCGCTTCGAAACTTTAGGAATCGTCCCAAATGCTGGTAGGGTCTCTTGTCGAAATAGGACCAATGCGGTACTGTTTCGAGGGTGGGCTGCAGAACGGAAGAATCCTCTCGCTCACTCCTGCCAACTAGAGTCGTAACCTAGGGATTAGAAATTGCTTAAGTTGACACGCCAAGCGGATCTGGGAATCGTTTTGTTGACGATCCTCGCTCGGAAGGGGGTGACCCTTTCGGCCAAGGAGCTCGCCGAGTCCTCGAGATCGAGCCCCTCCCTGGTCAGCAAAATTCTCAAAATTCTGGCCCGCGAAGGCCTTCTTCAGTCGACCCGGGGTCAGACCGGTGGTTATCGACTCGCTCGCACTGCAGAAGAGATCACCGTCGCCGAAATGATCCGCGCTCTCGAGGGTCCGATCGCTTTGACCGCCTGTGTCGACGGCGGGGGGGGATGCGACCAGGAGTGTTGGTGCCCTGTGAGCGCTAACTGGCGGCTCATCAATGACGCACTGGAGACGGCCTTTTCGTCGGTGACGCTTTCAGCGATGGCGGGATCGCCCGCCCAGCTTTCGGGGCTGCTAAGTGCCTCGGTACCGCTCTCCACGCCGACTCCGCACGCTCCGCTCAATCCCTAAAAGCCAAGTGCAATCGAGAATCAGCTTCAGGGTTGAGCACGAAGTCTCAAGTGTAATCACAAAACTCCACGACCGTTAGCCAGAGAAAGTAAAATTGAATGAGTGACGTACTGCCAAACGATAATGTGCCAAATCCGTCTCGCTCGGCGGAGTCGCGCGGGCGCGAGTCGATGTCAGACGACGAGTTGCGAGAATACGCAGACCGTGAGTACAAGTGGGGATTTGTCACCGAGATCGAAGCGGATTCCATTCCCAAGGGACTGAATGAAGAGATCGTTCGGCTGATCTCAAGTAAGAAGAATGAGCCCGAGTGGCTGCTTGAGTGGCGACTCAAAGCATTTGAACATTGGAAGAAGCTCGAAGAACCACGTCACTGGCCCCACCTCAAAATCGACGAAATCGATTATCAAGACGCGTACTACTACTCAGCCCCCAAACCAAAGAAGCAACTCGAAAGTCTCGATGAGGTCGACCCTGAACTCCTCGCGACGTTTGAAAAACTCGGGATTTCGCTTGATGAGCAGAAGCGACTGTCGGGAGTGGCGGTAGACGCTGTCTTTGACAGCGTCTCCGTAGCCACAACCTTTAAAGATAAACTGGGCGAACTCGGCATTATTTTCTGTTCGTTCTCCGAGGCGGTTCAAGAGCACCCGGATCTCGTTCGTAAGTATATCGGTTCGGTGGTCCCCTACACTGATAACTACTTCGCGACCCTCAATTCTGCAGTCTTTACCGACGGCTCATTTTGCTACATTCCCAAGGGGGTTCGCTGCCCCATGGAGCTCTCGACCTACTTCCGAATTAACGCTGCGAATACCGGTCAATTTGAGCGAACACTGATCGTGGCCGAGGAAGGTAGCTATGTGAGTTATCTGGAGGGTTGTACCGCCCCCATGCGAGACGAGAATCAACTTCACGCCGCCGTGGTCGAAATCGTGGCGGAGACCGATGCTGAAGTGAAGTACTCGACGGTTCAGAACTGGTATCCGGGAGACAAGAATGGCGTCGGGGGAATTTACAACTTCGTCACTAAGCGGGGAGCTTGCCGAGGTCCCCGTTCAAAAATCTCCTGGACTCAGGTGGAAACCGGATCAGCAATTACCTGGAAGTACCCGTCGGTGATTCTCCAAGGTGATGACTCGGTGGGGGAATTTTATTCGGTGGCCCTGACTAACAACTACCAGCAGGCGGACACAGGCACCAAGATGATCCACCTCGGTAAAAACACAAAGAGCACGATTATCTCCAAAGGCATTTCGGCGGGGCGTGGGCAAAACACCTACCGCGGTTTGGTCAAAGTGCAGCCCGGAGCTGAAAACGCTCGTAACTTTAGCCAGTGTGATTCGCTACTGCTCGGTGATAAGTGTGGGGCCCACACCTTCCCTTACATCGAAGTGAAGAATCAGACGGCCCGAGTGGAACACGAGGCGACGACTTCAAAGATCGGAGAAGACCAGATCTTCTACTGCAATCAGCGCGGTCTCTCGACCGAGGATGCGGTTTCGATGATTGTGAATGGATTCTGTAAGGAGGTCTTTGGAGAGTTACCCATGGAGTTTGCGGTCGAAGCGCAAAAGCTGCTCGGGGTATCTCTCGAAGGTAGCGTTGGCTAAGAGCCCGCCCAGGAAACAATCGCGGTTGAGGCCGGCAGGTCTGCCATTCGAACCAGCGTCACCGTCGGGGCGTATTGGCAGACCCTCTGTCCAGGGGCCTAGAATAAAAAGACTGTTAGATAAACTGGTGAGATGAACAGCAAGCCGTAGGCGGCTGCGAGAAGAGTCGGAGACATGTTAGAAATCAAAAACCTCGAAGCTCGGGTCGAAGAGCAGCCCATCCTGAATGGGATTTCGCTTTCAATTAAGCCCGGTGAAGTGCATGCGATTATGGGGCCGAATGGCTCGGGTAAGAGTACCCTCGCCAATGTTCTTGCGGGTCGGGAGGATTACGAAGTGACCTCCGGCGAAGTCCTTTTTGAGGGAAGGGACCTGCTCGATCTGGAGCCGGACGAACGGGCCTGCGCAGGCGTTTTTCTCGCTTTTCAATATCCGGTCGAGATTCCCGGGGTCAACAATAGTTACTTCCTGAAGGCGGCGCTCAATGCGATTCGCACTAGCCGCGGGGAGTCAGAGGTCGACGCCATGGAGTTTCTGACTCTTGTCAAGGATCGGTTGAAGCTTGTCGGGATGGATCAGAGTTTTCTCAAGCGGCCGGTCAATGAGGGCTTTTCGGGGGGCGAGAAGAAGCGCAACGAAATCCTGCAGATGGCGGTCCTCGAGCCCAAGCTCGGAATTCTCGATGAAACGGATTCAGGGCTGGATATCGATGCGCTAAAGAACGTGGCCGACGGAGTCAACC
>CAYZYD010000283.1:0-3279 GCA_964482505.1 uncultured Planctomycetia bacterium
GAAGGAAGCTCGGCCTCCCGCGCGGAATGAGTTTTCGGGCGGGCTGCTAGCCCGCTCGGACTACGAGTTCAGTTCAGTCCCTATTACCTCGACACAGTCGCGTACCCGATCGACCGCTTCGGGTACGAGCGGGAGGGAGAGTGCTCGCTTAGACGACCGCGAGGCGCCCCCCGTCAAGGAATCAAGACCGAGCAGGAGGGGGCGAAAAACTCGAAACTCAGAGAGTGGTCGATAGTGGTGCCCGACTTGCACGCCGGCGCTCACAAGCCGCTGAGCGAGTTGATCGCGATCGAGAGGCGCTTCCTCGCGGAGCCGAATGATAAAAAGGTGCCAAGAGGACTGGGTCCCGCTCATCGGTCGATGCGTATCGATCCAGGGTATCGCGTCGAAAAGGTCGAGATAACTCTGCGCAGTGCGTGCACGCGTCGCTTGCCAGCGAGCCGCTCGACTGAGCTGTGCCCGACCGATCGCCGCCTGAAGATCGGTGAGATTGGCCTTATGGCCGGGTTCTGAAAAGTCGTACAGACGCAAGGCCGAAGTACTCTCACGTTCCCAGCTCCCACAGACGGTACCGTGTAACCTGAGGCGCCGGATCCGGGCGAGGAATTCACGGTCCGCGGAGGTGACCATTCCCCCCTCTCCGCCGGTCGTGATCGGTTTGTTGGCGTAGAACGAAAAGCAGGTCGCACTCGTAGCCTCGCGATCGCTACCGATACGGCCCAGCTCATCCGTAGCGCCGAATGCGTGGGCCGCGTCTTCGATCAGAGCAGCGCCGCACCGCTTTGCGACCTTCGCGTACTCTAAGGTGGGGGCGGGATGACCCGCGAGATGGACGGGAATAATCGCTCGGACTCGCCGGCCTTGACGCTCGAATCCCCGCACCACCCGATCGAGCAATTCGGGATCGAGATTGAGAGATTGCTCGTCGACGTCGACGACTGCGGGAATGCCCCCGAGTCGCACCGTCACTTCGATTGCGGAGACGAAGTTGTAGTTCGAAGTGACGACCACGTCGCCCCTCGTCACTCCGGCGGCCACAAGACTCAGCTCAAGGGCCGCAGTTCCCGAGCTCACGGAGACCGCCCCGGTCGCGTTCACTCGGTCGGAAAACTCCGCCTCGAAGGCCTCGCATTCGGGACCTGTCGTAAGCCAACCCGACTTGAAGACTCTCTCGACTGCTCTGAGCTCTTCATCACCCACGAACGGCCGCGCGAACGGGATCTCCTCACGCTCTTGAATCATGGGATCGATTGACTACTGAGAGGAGGTGACTCGTGAGTCCCGGCACTCGGCTCAAGTGGCTGTAGGCATAGCGGCTGACCCAGGCCGGAAGACGCCTCAACCAATGCGGCTTGATCGTCAGCGCGACCGACCGAGTGGGGCCGCCAGGGAAAAGGGTAGCCAACTCGGCGCGGGTGACGGCGCGGTGATCTGGGTTGCGGGGATTTTCTGAGCGACTGTCGTAGATAAGGATCGATCCCCCGGGACGGGTTACTCGCCAGAGCTCTTCGGCAACTCGACGGCGAAACTCAAACTCGATCAACGAACTCAGCAAGGTCGAGGCGAAGGTGAGGTCGAAATGGTGGGCCGGCCAGGGGAGCTCACTCGCGCAACCAGCGCGTAGGTCAGCGGCTGGAAAACGACTCTGGGTAGAGCGAAGAGCCGGCTCGCGGATGTCGATGCCCGCGACCTCGCGCGCACCCCAGCGGTAAAAGGTCGCAATCTCTCGACCATCCCCACAGCCGGCTTCGAGCACGCGAGCTCCCGCGAGTGACGTCAACCCGAGACGGGCGAGGAGGTCGAGCGTTCGCCACTCTCGATCTTGGATTCGAGCCAAGTGGTGCGGGTCTTCAAAGCCGAAGAACTCGCCCTCTGGGCGCGCTGCGTAGGCGCCCTGGATACGGGCGTGTTCCCGCTCCCACAAACTCGAGTTCTTCAACTCGTCGCTCAAGTGCTGACCGATCCTCGAGAGGTCTCCAGCACTCGGAAGTAGAGGCGGCGATGCTCTTCAGCGATCTTCTCGAGGTCGAAATCTCGGAGGGCGCGGATGCGGGCCCGCTGCCCGAACGCCTGGGCTGCGTCGGGATGGTCGAGCAGTTGCCGAGTCGCTTCGACGAGCGAGGCGAGGTCCTTCCTCCGAAAGAGCAGGCCGCTCTCGCCGTGCCGGATCACCTCACGATGGCCGGCGATATCGCTCGCCGCGACGGGCTTGGCGAGCAAGCTCGCCTCGACCAGAGCCCGCGGGATGCCCTCGCGGTAGTAGGACGGAAAGACGACGAGGTCTGAGGCCTGAATCACCTGTGCGACATCGGTTCGCGGGCCGAGATAAATCGTCTTCTGCTTGAGCAAGTTGAGATCTTGAGCGGTGAGCGCGTCGACTGCTTCGGGGTCGTGGGGACCGCAGCAGACAAATTGGGGGCGCGAGGGATGCTCCCTGAGTCGCTCGGCGAGAATCATAAAACCACGCCAACCCTTGGCTCGGATCATTCTTCCCAGGGCGAGGACCACCGGACGATCCTCCGCGAGACCGTGCTCTTCACGCCAGAGTCGGCGCTGCTTGGGTGTGAATCGGTTGGGGTCGAATCGACTCGAGTCGCACCCCGACCCCCTGATGAGGAGGGCGCGTTCGGGCGGGCAGATATTCATCGAGACAAAGCGCTCGAGGTCTTCTCGGTTTTGGAAGATCGTCCCGGCGCAGAGAGGGGCGACAAAGCGGTGCATCATTTCAAATATTCGACGCCGCCAGAGAACTCGTAGCGTGTGATAGGTGTAGAGCCCTCCGAGCCCGGGCAATGTGCCGAGAATCGCCGGCGTACCGACTTTGAGCGCTGCCCAGCGTCCAAAGATCGCCGGCTTGGTATCAAAGGTGTGAACCAAGTCGGGCCGCCACTCCCTGAGGACTCGCTTGAGGACGCGACGAGCTCGGAAGTCGCCGGCGAGATCGTATCCGCGCGGCAGCGGGTAGGAGGCAAACTCGTAACCCGCTTCTCGAAACCGGTCAGCCAGACGCGGCTCACTCGAGACAGCTCGAAAGTCAAACCACTCCGAGAGCCGGCCCATCAGCGGGAGCCGGCTATCGACGTCGGGACCTCCGACGATCGCGACTCGAGGTTTCTTCGTTCCGCTCACGCGCTGGCAACCTGGATAGGGGACGGGCTGGGTACCGGGATCGAATCGAGAGACACTCTGGTCATCGTCGGGGTGATCTTTCGGGTGTGGGCAGGAACCCCGGACCGGCAGGTTGGGGCGAACTCAATGAATCGACTCGTAATGACTCGG
>CAYZYD010000283.1:3379-5939 GCA_964482505.1 uncultured Planctomycetia bacterium
CTCCGTTCCGTTCCGCGCCGTCGAGCTGCGCGAACAGGGTAGGAAATCACCGCGGAGAGGAAAAGCCCGTTCTTCCTCGATCGGGGTTTCCTGCGGACGCTCGACCCGCGAGGCTACTCGAAACCGTTCGTTTTGCGGAGAGCGCGAGACTCGATTTGGGCCGACTCGGGCGCACAATCGTCAGTCTTATGCGTGCTCGTCGCAAGCTCTGCCGAGGGATTGCGTCCAAATCTCGTCGCCGCAGTGAAAGCGCTGAGATCAACCGATCGCTAGAAATTCACTCTGGGTGGAGGGGAGGCCGATGCGCACAATCAGATTGAGAAGTTGGTTGAACTCGCGCTCGATGGTTGCCGAGTCTGAGCGCCAACCAAACTTGGGTCCAACCCCACCGTACTCGAGCGTCACGATCCTCGGGACGGGCAGATCCCCCCTGGCCGCAGCCTCGAGGACCTGGGCGATCTGGGACCAAGCAGTGGCATCGAGCGGCATGCTGTCTCTCTTTCGCCCCTCTTTGTCGAACCCGAGACCTGTGACGTGGAGCTCGATAAGTCGGTTTGTCGGCAATCGGTCGAGATAGGTCAAGAATTCCATACCGATCGATTCTGCGGCCCACCGCGCGTGGGCGATATCGAGGATCAGTCCAATTTCGAACTCGTCGACAACCTGCGAGAGCAGATCGGGATCAGCAGCTGCTCGCGGTAGCGGAAACTCGGGGCTCGAATCCCAGGGAACATTCTCGAGACCGATCCGGTCGGACCCAAATCTCTCGACGAGCGCGGCGAGATCTCGATTGACCTCTCGCAACGAACCATCCTCGGCCGGGCTGAAATGAAGGTTGAACCAAGGAGTCCGCGTGTTGCACGCGAGCGATTCGGCCTCGTCGAGTTCTCGGTCCGAAGGAAGCCCGCGTCCAGCAAACCAGTCAAAATGGACGTAGGGTCTCACTTCCGTGGGATTGCTCGCAAGCAGCTCGGGCCAAGCGGGAAACTTGAAGCGGTCGAGGACGAGCCGACCCGTGCGGACCAACTCGGCCGCTTCGTGTGAATAATTGATACCGACCAGCACCGAGCTGAACCTCCACCCTCCCCTCGCTTACCCAAGCGTGCCATCGCTCGAGGCTCAATTCAACTCACGTGCAATGTCTGCGCGATCTCAGGAAATGCGGTGCTGCTTAATCTTCTGATAAAGCGTCTCCCGCGAAATCCCCAATATCTCGGCGGCGCGCTTCTTGTTTCCGTTCGTCGCCTTCAGAACTCGAGCAATTTGCCTCGCTTCGAGCTCGGCCAAGCTATCGAGTTTGGTTTCGACCGAAGCGCGACGCCCCTCGCGCGCAATCGCGGGGGGCAGATCTTTGAGCCGAACTTTTCCCCCGACGGCATTGAACGTCGCCTGCTCCATCACGTTTTCGAGCTCGCGGACATTACCGGGCCAATCGTACTGACTGAGTGCGCGCTCCGCGGTCGGATCGATCGTCAGTGAGTCGGGGAGGAGCGATCGAGCGATCTCGAGAATATCCTCCTCGCGCTCCCTGAGCGGAGGAAGCTCCAGGGTGAGGACGGCCACCCGGTAGAAGAGGTCCTCGCGAAAGGAACCCTCGCTCTTCAGTTGTTCGAGACTTCGATTTGTCGCGGCGAGCAGCCGAATATCGACGGGGATCGCCTCCTCGCTCCCCACCGGCCAAACTCGTCGCTCCTGGAGTGCGCGCAGAAGTTTGACCTGGGTGTCGAGGGGCATGTCGCCGAGTTCGTCGAGGAAGAGGGTTCCCCGGTCGGCGAGCTCAAACTTCCCGCGATGGTCCGATGTCGCACCTGTGAAGGCTCCCTCGCGGTGACCAAAGAGCTCGCTCTCGATGAGCTGGGGGTTCGAAAGCGCGCAGTTAAACGCGACGAAGGGACCCTTCGCGCGCGAGGATCGGTCGTGGATGCGTTGGGCGATCAACTCCTTACCCGTCCCAGTCTCGCCCTGAATCAACACCGAGGTGTCGCGCGCAGCGAGCCTTTCGACCTTCTCGAGGATCTCGGTCATCGCGGCGGACTCGGCGATAAGAGGGCGCTTGCGCGTCACCAGCTGACGAAGCTTTTGGTTCTCAGCCTCGAGTCGCTCGCGGAGTTCGCCCTTGTCGAGCGCGAGCGCGAGCAGTCGTCCCGCGGTCGCGAGCAGACCGACGTCGCGAGCCGAAAAGGGCGGCTGCGCTTCGCCAGCGATCTGGTCAAAGTAGGCGTAGCCGACGACCTCTGATCCTGTGATGAGAGGGGCGAAGAGGAACGACTCGATACCGATCGCCTCAATTGATTCGCCTTCGGCCGAATCGAGCTGCGTGCCGTCGACCCAGATCGCTTCGCGAGACTGGCAGATCTCAGCCAAGATCGTTCGGCTCATCGGGAGTTCGTTTGAATCGCCGCTCGAGCTCGATCGCACAGCGAGGACGTCGGGGTCGCGGTCAGGGTCCCCGGTCGAAGCATACGCGCGGCTCGCGGGAAGAAGTTCGAAGAGGAGGTCGGTGACACGCTCGATGAGGTCACCCGCCGTCGCGTCGAGGAGGTAGAGTTCTGAGAGCTTG
>CAYZYD010000284.1:0-5937 GCA_964482505.1 uncultured Planctomycetia bacterium
GCTAGTGTCCTGTTCGAAAAGTTCGAGCAAGAATCGCCGGCCCTCGACCTCCCTGGCGTTGTTGCCGCTCCTCGAAGGAGTTACCAATCCGACTTGCGTCGCGGCGCCTAGCCAGGAATGCCGAATGGCTCGCCGAGTTCTCACTCGAACTTTCCGAACAGGACACTAGGAAGGTCGCCCTCGTCGCTCGAGCGCCGTTTTCGGCCGGGCGTTAACAGCTACTGTGGAGCCAGGAGACGCCCGCTGACGGCGTAAAGGAACAGAGGCGATTCTCGACGACCCGACGAGTCGTATCCGTCCATCTTGCGCGCGAGGCGATCGAGTCAGCTTTCTTTGGGCATCGCGTCACCAATTGTGGTAGTTGTAGAACGGGACCCGCAAGCACGCGGCGCGAACTCTAGTGAGGAACGAGCATGGAACTGCACTACTCCGGAATCTCCGATCCCGAGCAGTGTAGCTACCTCCCCGACCAAGTCTCTCAGCAAGAGCATCGCGTCGTCTCCGAGTTGACCGGTCCCGAGTATTCCGAACTGCTCGAGTCGGGTTGGCGGCGATTCGGGGCTCTGATCTTTCGGCCGCGCTGCGCGCACTGTCGGGAGTGCGTTCCGATTCGCCTGCGCCTCTCTGAGTTTAGGCCGAGCCGGAGTCAACGCCGCTGCTTGACTCGCAATCGAGACGTCAAAGTTCAGATCGGCTCACCCTGTCTCGACGCTCAACGTCTCGACCTCTTTGATCTCTATCACGCAGAACGATCCAAAACGCGAAGCTGGCCCGAAACCAAAGGCGATGTTCGCGAGTATTACCATTCGTTTATCAACAACGCGGCGCCCACCGCAGAGTTCTCATTTCTCGTCGACGGAGAGCTGATCGGCATCTCTTACGCCGGCATCGCCGGCGACGCCCTCAACGCAATCTACGCCTTCTTCGATCCCCGCGAAAAGGCGCGCTCGCTCGGCACGCTCAACATTCTCAAAATGGTCGAGGCTTCGCGCGACCTCAAGAAGACCTTTCTCTACCTCGGCTATCGAGTGCGCGGCTGCGCGTCGATGGCCTACAAGGCTCGCTTCAATCCACACGAAATTTTCGATGGCAAAGCGTGGATTGCCGGCCCGAGTCGTGCACAGCTCGAAGAGCGGGGCTACGCCACTCGCAAGGAGAGCGCGTCAAAAAGTCAGGGCGCAACCTCTGGATCGTCAGGAACCGTTCAGCCGTAAGAGATCCCTTTGACGCTGGCGAAGTGAAGGAAGCTCGACTTCGTGGCCGAGCCGATTTTTTCGGGCGGGCTGTTAGGTCATCGAGAATCGAACCCTATCCGGGTAACGCTGTCCGGCCCTCTTACGGGTTTGCGGGAGCGGATCGTTTATGAGCGGGCACGCGCGCCTATTTCGAAGGCGACTTACGAATCCCAGGAATCGACTGAAGTCCGGTTGCGAGCACGATGACTGCCGCTCCCACCAACCCCAAGGCGGGAAGCCGCTCCCCATGAATCCACCAGGCCCACAACGGATTGAGCACCGGTTCGAGCAGTAGCAGTGTCGAAGCCCGGAAAGCCGTGACACCTCGTACGCCTCGGACGAGCGATATGTAGGCGAACCCGATTTGAAAGACCCCGAGATAAGAGACGACGAGCCAATCTTGAGTGGTGGCGGAGAGCGGAAAGAGCCACGGGAGGGCCACCAGCGCGGCCAGCGCGTTGCCCCAGATCGTCGCCACGATCGGTGAGTCCCCGACTCGACCGAGATAGCGCAAACCGCCAACTGTGATCGCCCAGGTCACACCGCTCAGAGCGGCGAGTGTATTTCCGAGAGTTGGGTTGGGAACCGTGGCCACCTGATCGACTCGTCCCCAGAGGAGGAGCGCGGCGCCCAGACCAAAGAGTGCTACGAGTCCGAGGTCCGTCCGTGTGGCGGGCTCTTTGAGGATAAAAGGGGCGAAAATCAGGAGGTAGAACGGGGCCGTCGACTGGAGGAAGATCGCATGCCCAGCCGACGTCAGCATGATCGCAGTCACGTAGAGGACGAGAGTTGTGGCGTAGGCTGCCCCGACGATGAGGACACGCGGTCGCGGCAGCCCGGTCGAGAGCGCTTCGGGCCGGGTTCGCACATAGTAGATTCCCAAGACTAACGCGGCGATTCCCGACCGGAGACCGGCCACTTGCCAGCTCGAGAGGGTCGTCGCCTTGATCGCCGCGCCTCCCGTGGAAAAGAGTAACGCAGCGACGACGATCCAGCGGCTCGCGATCCTGGGATCCGCCGCGATACTCGCTCCCGGTGCCCCCAATTCGCTCAGCCTTTGTCGGCGTGGTGGTCACCGACGACGCGGATGACCGTCCAAGGGAACCAACGGTAAGCGCTTGAGTTAATGAGCTCGATTGCGATAGGGTTCTCGTTTCCGCCTCGCGGGAGAGGTGTAGCGATGGGGCAACTCTCGACCTTGGCCGAGCAGTTCCGACCGGGCTAATCCCGGGTCCAGCGCCGACGCCATAACCCAGCCGTCACGACTTCTGAGCAATTGCCTCATGATATTCTCTGACTTTGCTGGCTCACGACCACTTGCTGGCTCACTAAGCCGGCGCGGGTTGTTCCGATCTCCGGTGAGATCCGATGGAAGCATTCCGTTCGTCGTTCTGAACGGCTTGTTCGGCGACACCCCGTTGCCGCGAGCAAGTTCAAATTCGTCGGATTCCATAGAAACTTGCAAAGTGGAGTCTGAGCGGGCTTGATTATCGTCACCGCTCGAGTTCTAACCATCGGAACGAATTTTGATCAGACGCCTTCGGAACACTGTAGTTGCTACGCCTGATAGCTTAAGGGGAGCTAATGGGCGGGCTACGAAGGCTACCGGAAGCCAGGAGGCTTTCGAAGGGATATAGCATGAAAAGCAGGAGACGATCTTCGAGCTGGAGTCCATCGACATCCCGATCCCGGGGGATCTCTTTTCGGGCTACTAGCATTCTCACGGCTCTGTTCATCCTCCTCGGAGCCACCGTATTATTACGAGCGACTCCGGCGGCTTCGGCCGACGAGGCGGTGCCTGTTCAGCGGGTGCCATTCCAACGAGTGCCCGCGAGCTCGGTTGCGGTGGTCTATCTGCCCGACGGGGCGGCCTGGGTCGAGACTTGGGACCGGTTTGAGCTCACCAAGCGACTCCGGAATACCGAAGCCTGGTCGACGCTCTCGGGTTCGCCCGAAGGACTCAAGCTCCTCGGGGGAATCGCCGTCATCGAAAGCCAGTTTGGGAAGAAGTTGCCCGAGTTCCTGAAGAGCACCTTGGGTGGGCCTTGGGTTCTTATCAAGCCCCAGGCTGACGAGGATACGGTTGTCTGGGCCCGACCCCGAAACCTTCCGGCGTTTCGGAACACACTCGAGCGGATCGGTCAGACCTTCTTCCAAAATGCCGAGTCTCGCGAAGTCGCAGGTATCCCCGTGCGCCGATTTGGTGGTCTTTGGCATACTCTTCGAGACGGTGAGTTCTACGCGAGTGCGAGTCTTGAGCTGCTCGAAGCCGCGCTTGAGGCTGAGAATTTGTCGACAGACTCGATCGCCCCTAAGTTCGAGAAGCTCTCGAGCAGTTCACTCGCCCACGCTTATCTGAATCTCGAGAGTCTGCGGCGAGTTACTCCAGGGCCCTTTAAACGCTTCAAGAGCCCTTCCCGGCAGCCGCTTGTTTCGCTCCTCTTCGGAGGCTTCGCGTCGATGATCGCGGACGCTAGAGAGATCGAGATCTCCCTCTCCGCCCGAGGTCAGGGGCTCGAGCTCCACACGCAGGCGCACCCCAACCAAGCGCACTCACATCAGGGACACCCGATTGACAAAAGTGACAAAAAGGACTCGGACGATCTGAGCTGTTTCTTCCCCGAGCCGTCGGGACGACAACTCAACTCGATATCGGGTCTCATCGGTCGAGTCGAGCTTCACCGCGATCTCGCACAGTGGTGGGATCAGCGGCGTAGCTGGGTCGCCAAGCCCGGCTGGCCCGAACTCGAAGAATTCCGAACCGGCTTGAGTACGATCACGGGTGGTTGGGACGTCGCCGAGGACTTCTTTCCCCATATCGAGCCTAAAATCCAGCTCCTCGCCTTTGCCGGGGAGCCTCCGGTCGGGATGGTACCCGAACCCGAGCTGCCCAATTTTGCGCTCGTCTTTGCGACCGAGGCGTCGTCAGATTTTGCAAAGCGTTTGCAACTCGCGTTTCAAACGTCGATCTCGATGATCAACTTTGAGCAGAACACCAACAATCGACCGCCATTCCTCACCGAGAGTCACAGCTATCGTGGTGTTACCCTCTCGCGAGCTTGGCCTTTCGTCCCCGAAGAGGGTGTTCCCGCTCCCGGAATTGAATACAATTTCCGACCTGCTTTCGCGCTCTGCGAGGGGCACGTGATCATCGCCTCCACCGATTCTGCGGTTAAGCGGCTCATCGACACGCTGCTCGATTCCAAAGACAACCCGAAAGCCCAAGCCCCCTCGAAAGAGCGACTTTCGAATAGCGGTCTCACGATCCGTGGCCCCGAACTCCTCAAAGTCCTCGCGAAGAACCGCGCCGCCCTCGTGGCCGACGAAGTCCTCAAGGGTAAGAGCATGGCCGAAGCGGAGTTTGAGATCGGTGCCTTGCTCGAGCTATTGAGTTTCTTTGAGGAATTCGACCTGTCGGCGCGACGCCAAGATCAGAGACTCGACTTGGAGCTCAAGCTCGATATGACCCAACTGAAGGAGAAACTATGACCCCAGCCGCGGCCTTTGAACCGTGGCAGCCGACGGCTGACGATCCTTGGGACGCCGTGAAGGCGGCCCACCTGTTCGGGCGGGCCGGCTTCGGCGGGAGACCCGACGAGATCGAGGTCGCCCTCGCCGAAGGTCCCCAAAAGACCGTGGACCGTCTGCTCACGGGAGAGCTCGCCTCGAGTTCTCCGGAACTCGCTGAGCGTCATCGAGCCTACCGCAAGCTGAGTCGGACAATCGTCGGGCGCAAGTCGATCGACGATCTCGCAGCGTGGTGGATCCGATCGATGATCGAGAGCCCCGACCCGCTGCGCGAACGTCTCGCTCTCTTCTGGCATAACCACTTCGCTACTTCGGCCGCCAAAGTGACCGAGCCGAGCTGGATGTTTCGCCAGTACGAGATCTTCTATGAACACGGACTCGGCGACCTCAAGGAGCTCACTTGGCGCGTGGTCCGTGATCCCGCGATGATCGCTTTTCTCGACAACGAAGCGAATATCAAAGATCACCCCAACGAAAACCTCGCGCGCGAACTCTACGAGTTGTTTCTGCTCGGTGAAGGCAATTACCGCGAGAAGGATATTCAAGAGGGCGCCCGCGCGCTCTCGGGGCTCGGCCACCACAACGGTCAGTCTCGGTTTAAGCGGCGATTGCACGACGACGGGGAGAAGACCATCTTCGGCCAGACTCGACGGTTTGGACCCGAGGAGTTAGTGGGGCTCTGTTTTGAGCAACCCCATGCGGCGCGCTTTCTCGCGCGGAATATGCTCGAGCTTTTTGTGGAGCTGGAACCAGCTCCGGCTCTCGTCCAGTCGGCCGCCGATCTCCTCGCCGCCGCTCGGTTTGAATTGCGGCCCTTCTTGCGCCGGATATTACTCTCGCGGCACTTTTACGGGCGAGCGAGTTACCGGGCCCGGATCAAGTGTCCGGTCGATTACGTCGTCTCGGCCTGTCGGCTGCTCGAACAGACGCCCGACGCGAGGTCGCTGCACGACGAGGCGACCGCGATGGGGCAGCGGCTCTTCTATCCACCTGGGGTTCAGGGTTGGGTCGACGGTCGCGAATGGCTGTCGACGATTCGTTGGGTCGCGCGCAAGCGGTTTGCCCAGCGACTTTCGCGCGAGAGCGATTGGAAGGAGTTCGGCCGGAATTCCGAACAGATCGCCACGCATCTCGCAACCCGGCTCTTTGCGGGTAATATCCCCGCCAAAGTCGG
>CAYZYD010000285.1:0-5919 GCA_964482505.1 uncultured Planctomycetia bacterium
AGTCTCAATCTCGGTCCCAGTCCCGAGCCATTCTTTCGGGCGTAACCCGACTCTTGGGCGACAACGTGGATGAGCCCTTCGCTGACATCAGAACCCCGGGTTTATCGGGCGGCATATCGAGTAGCCTAACTCGGGAAAGTCATGGGAACGAGCGATAATGGCGACTCTGGGTTCTGAATCGAGCGCCCCACTCATCTGGCCCGACGTTCAACCCGCCGAGGTCGAATGGCGGGCCGAGGGACCCTACTCCCCCCAGTTTGAAGATGTCTATTACTCTAAGCTGGGCGGGGTTCAAGAGACCGATCACGTCTTTATCGAAGGCACGGAGATCCGTCGTCGCTGGCGCGGTCGTGAGTGCTTCGGAATCGGCGAGACCGGCTTTGGCACCGGTCTCAACTTTCTCAAAACCTGGCTCACCTGGCGCGAGGCCGAACAGCGTCCCCAACAGCTCACCTACCTCTCGATCGAAGGGTTTCCACTCGAGCTCGAAGATCTCAAGCGAGCGAGCGCTACTTGGCCCGAATTCGCCGAGCTCGGAAGCGCCCTCTGCGAGGCCTACCCAGCGCTCACGCCCGGTGTCCATCTCCTGGAATTTGAACGCGGACGGGTCAGGCTTATCCTTATCTTCGCTCCCGTCGATCTCGCGCTCGAGTCGATCGCCGCCCCGACGCGAGGAGTTGTCGACGCTTGGTTTCTCGACGGCTTCGCTCCGGCCCGAAACCCCGACATGTGGACTGAGGCCGTTTTCTCAAATATCGCTCGGCTAAGCCGCGAGAACGCGACTCTCGCGACCTACTCGGTCGCGAGTCGAGTTCGCGAAGCACTGCGCGCCACGGGTTTCGAGGTCGAGCGCGCGGCGGGCTACGCGAACAAACGTCATATGCTCAAGGCGCGTCTCGTAAAGCCCATGAAACCACCGACCGAGGTACCTCTGAGTCAAAGTCCGTGGGAGCTCCCATCGACCTCCGAGCCTCACCCACTGGAGTCTCCGGTCGCGGTCATCGGGGCGGGCCTCGCCGGCGTCGCTTGCGGAGTGGCGCTTTCTAAGCGCGGCTACGCCGTGACCATCTACGATCAAGCGGGGTCCTTAGGAGCCGGCGCCTCCGCGGTTCCGGCCGGAATCTTTCACGGAGAGCTTCGCCGCGGCTCCGCCGAGCTCGAACGCTGGTACACCAATGGCGCTGACCTCCTCTACCGACACCTCGCGCAAGAAAGTAATCATGGCGCGGCTGGGTTTGGCCTGGAGGGAGTGGAGATCGCGCAAAGATTCCTGTCGGGGAATCTCGAAGGCCGCGAATTGAGTGCGCGCTTCTGCCAAAATCTCGCAGGCGAATCGTCCCGCCTCGGCGAGAGTGCAATCCGCTTTCTGCGAGCGGGCTGGCTCGACCCGCGGAGCCACTTGGAGCGGCTCGCCAAGACTCCCGGTCTCACCTTTCGGTTTGAGTCGACGCTAAACACCCTCGAGCCGACCGAACCGGGTTGGCGGCTAGCCTTCCGCGAGAGCCACTCCGCCGAAGCGGCCGTGGTGGTGCTCGCGGCCGCGGGTGGGAGCCGCGCACTTGGCCAAACTGGCTGGCTGCCGCTCCGGCCGTTTCGCGGACAAGTCACTCAAGTTGCGTCCACTGAGCGGACGCGAACCGTAGTCGACCACGCCTACTACTTCGGCGGCTACGCGACCCCGAGTCATGGCGGAGTCCACACGATCGGGTCGAGCTTCGGACCCGGAGAGACCGCTCTCGACACCCGAGCCGAGGACGACCGGTCCAACCTCGCGCGATTCGCGGCGGCGCTCCCGCACGAGTTTCACTCGGCGGATATCTGCGACCACTGGGCCCACGTACGCTACGGAACTCCCGATCACCGACCACTCGTCGGCGCGATTCCCGATGTAGCTCGAGTCGAAGCGTGCTACGAAGGTCTACGCAATGGTCGCCATTGGGAACTCGCAGGCGCCGTCCCCCGTCTGCGCGGGCTCTACGTAAGCTCTGGTCACGGATCGCGCGGGTTTGTCTCGAGTCTGCTCGCGGGGGAGGTCGTCGCCGCACTCATTTCGGGCGACACCCCGCCCATCGATCGAGCCCTTCTCGAGGGGATCGATCCGGTCCGTTTTCTCTTGCGACAGCTCCGGCGTGGGTAGCCTCGGCGACTCTTCACAATTCTCGGCCGAGATTATTGTCACTGCGATCGATCTCATGCGGGGACTCGGTTAGCCTTCACTCAAACCTTGCTCATCGCTCACACTTGACGGGAGCCCTGATGCCCGATATCGACCGTCTCGAAAAGTAACTCGAAAGCCTCAGAGCCGAAGCTCTCCGCCAGATGGAGGGCTGGAGAACCGAACAGCAAGAGACGAAACGACAAAAGACAATCATCACCAAACTCAAGAACGAAGTTGCTCATCTCGAGGAGTCACTCGAAGAGAAAGAGGCTCACCTCGAGAAAGCTCGGAGTTCGAGGCGACAACTCGAACACAACGTCGAGCTCCTCAAAGAAGAAAACGCCCAGCTCAAGTCGGATCTCGAACAACTTCGGACTCAAAACGACTGACCTCGGGAGGAGAGACCATGAGTCGAGGGAATGCAGTGATCGGTCAATCGGGAGGACCGACGGCGGTCATCAACCAATCTCTCGTCGGCTGCCTCGCGACGCTAGCTGAGAGCGACGCAGTCGGTGAGATCTTGGGGGCGCGTCACGCGGTGAGCGGCATCGTCAAGGACAATTACGTTTCGCTCCGCGGAGTCGCCCCGGAGAAGCTCGAGCGAATTGCCGTGACTCCGTCGTCGGCTCTCGGCAGTAGTCGAGACAAGCCCGATCGCGAGTACTGTCAGCGGATCTTTGAGAACTTCGCCAAAAGAGACGTGCGTTACTTCTTTTACATCGGCGGTAACGATAGCTCAGACACCTGCCGTATCGTCAACGAAGTCGCGGCCGAGAAGAACCACGAGCTGCACGCCTTTCATATCCCCAAGACGATCGACAACGATCTCGTCCATAACGACCACACCCCGGGCTTCGCTTCGGCGGCTAAGTTCGTCGCCCAAGCCGTCGCGGGCGACAACCTCGACAACGCAGCGCTGCCGGGAATAAAGATCGACGTCATCATGGGCCGGCACGCGGGCTTCCTGGCCGCCGCGAGCTTGCTGGCGCGACGACACGAGGGAGACGGTCCCCACTTGATCTACGTGCCCGAGCGCGCCTTCGATCTCGACGCATTCACGCAGCGCGTCGCCGAGATCTACGAACGCGAAGGGCGCTGCCTCGTCGCGGTCTCTGAAGGGATCCACGATGCCGAGGGTACGCCGATCGCAACCAAGCTCGCCGAATCGGTGGAGCGCGACGCCCACGGCAACGTACAGCTCAGCGGCTCGGGAGCGCTCGGCGACTATCTCTCGCAGCACTTGAAGTCAAAACTCGGAGGCGGGCTTCGGGTCAGGGCCGATACCTTTGGTTACCTGCAGCGCTCTTTTGTCGGCGTCGTCTCGGAAATCGACCAGTTCGAAGCGCGCGAGGCGGGACGAGTGGCCGCTCGTCGCGCTCTCGAGGGGGAGCGCCAAGGCTCGATCGCGATCGAGCGAGTTTCAAACGAACCCTACCAAGTCAACTTCAAGCAGATCGAACTCGAAGCCGTGGCGGCGAAGACGCGGACACTTCCTGAGGAGTACCAACTCGACGGTGATATCCACTCGTCCTATCGCGACTATCTCCTCCCCCTCACCGGCCCGCTCCCCGAAGTCGCTTCGTTTGATTGATCGGTCTCGAGACCGGCATTAACCCACGAAAACAAAAGCGACCGCGTCGCCTCGAGCCACGCGGTCGCTTTTGGTTTTATTGGGGCTGGATCGCCGGGGGCAGCACCCTGCGGGAGAGCCCGGAAGAGTCTACTTACGGGCAGATATCGAACTCATTACAGCCTAGGCTTCCCATCGTCAGATCGCTCCCACAACTCGGGAACGGCGATACCGGCTCGGGGCCCGAGACGAAGAGAAAGTTGAGGATGTAAACCGCGTCAGCGATGTTGACTGAGTCGTCGTCGTTGGCATCGCGTGCAGAGAGGCAATCGACGCCCGTCGCTCCGGTAAAGAGAATATTGAGCACGGCGACGCCGTCGGCGATGTTGACCGAGTTATCGACGTTGACATCGCCCCGGATAAACAAACCACCTGCGGTCTCACAAGTCACGGTGCAACAAGTGGGCGGGAGCGCGTCGCCGCAGACTGAAAGTCCGGTCACGCAAACTTCAAACGATCCCGTAGCCGGAATCGTCAGGACGAAGCTCGTGGTGGTCAGTCCGGTGACTTGAGATGCGCCGTCGAGCGTGACCTCGAAGGTGCTGTCCGGCTGAGGTGCGGTCCAATTCACAGTGACTTGACAGGTATCGGTATCGACAGAGCAGGTCAAATCTTCGACCGGGAGCGGATCGACAACGACGTCTGAACACGCGGCCGTGCAGCAGACTTGGGCGGTCATTTCGCCATTGCGAACACCTTCTACGCAAAACTCAAACGACCCTTCGCCGAGCGGAGTCGTGTACTGAGTTGCGCCGCCCGGGAGCGAATCGACCAGAGCCCCGTCTTGGTAGATATTGACCGAATCGTAGTTCGAGTTGTTGGTCCAAGTGACGATCCCGTCGCAGACACAGGTCATCGGAACCGCTTGGCAGGTGACGCCAGTTGGGTCGAGCAGAGGTTCCGCGATGTCGAAGGTTCCGCAGTTCTGAATCGGAACGATCCCCGAGGCCACGGTATCGACAACGAGCGCTTCGACGGGCGGCGTGCCGAGGGTGTCGCAAAAGCAGAGCTGCGGGGAGGTCCCATCGGCGCCGTCGAGGTCGACTGAGAGGTTAGCGAGTTCGTACCCAGATCCGACCGGTAAGAGGTTGTCGACCATAAAGGAGATGACCACAGCGTGCGTCATCCCACCGGCGAAGAGGTCGAGCGATTCGAATTCGACCGGCCCCCCGCCATTGATTGTCAGCGCCGTGTTGCCCGAGGCGATTGCGCTGATCGTCAGTTCACCCGGAACGTTACAGACGCCAAAAGACCAACCGGTCAGATCTTGTCCTGTGTTGTTGTCGAGCAGCACTGAGCTCGAGACGGTCTCGCCGGGCGCGCCGGCTTGATCGGTGATGGTCAGGACTGCATCTTGCGCAGAGACAGTGGCCGACAAGGCGACGACGAGGCAGCTAGCCCAAGCGAGTATTCGCACCGTTTCCTCCTCATGGCGACGAAACCAGCGGGTAGCTGGCACGTCGGGCAGGTTGAACCGCGGCCCTGAAAGGCAGCCGCAACTCTCAAAAGTTGTCCATTTTTTGGTTTGAGCCCAAACCCCAATGATCCAGTAGCGAGGGGCAGATTTGAACCCCTCTCGCGGCTTCTTTTTGAATGAGCTCCTAAGCTCTCTGCGGCCGCGACCTTCACAGGCACGGTTGACGAAACGCCATCACTTAAATATCATTGTATGCGGATAAACGGATAAAGCCAGCTGTGATTGGGGACGACAAGAGCGGTGGGGCTTGCCTGATTTTCGTAAAGATAATCTCTGAAACAAGAACTGTAGGGAGGTCGGGTAGAGAGCTTGGCTAATCTAGAATCGAGCAGCGAGCTCTGCCGGCTCCTCAGCGACCCGACGCGACTCCGCCTCCTTCGCATTTTGGGAAGCGAAGAGCTGACGGTCGCAGAGCTCACCAAGGTGACCCAACTCTCCCAGTCGAGGGTCTCAACCCATCTCGGAAAGCTCCGCGAGGCCCGCTTGGTCCGGGATCGAAAGTCGGGGACCTCCTGCTTTTACACCCTCAACCTATCGAACCTGCCCGAAGAAAACCGGACCCTGATCAACGCGGTTCAGGCGGTGACGATCGATCCACTCCTCGATGACGACCTCGACCGGGTCAGCGAGGTGCTGCGTGACCGCAGCAACGGC